>JACQHM010000107.1 GCA_016199025.1 Candidatus Methylomirabilota bacterium
ACGTTGAGGGATACCCACCTCTACCAGGCGATGAACTACGCCGCCACCCAGGGGATCCGATGGTGTGTCCTGACCAACGGGACGGATTGGCAGGTCTATCGGATCGATTGGTCTCAATCGGGCGTCAGCAAGGAGCTGTTGCTCGACATTCGTCTCCTAGAGGAGAACCTGGACGTGATCGTCGACAAGCTGCAATACCTGGCGAAGAAGAGCCTGGCGAGAGATGAGATCGAGGAGTACTGGATCAAGCATCAGGCGCTCAGCGTATCTCAAGTGTTGACTGCCCTCTTCTCGGAGAGGGTGTTCGATGCGCTTCGGAAAGAGCTCAAGGGGTTGACCGACTACAATCCCTCGTATGAGGAACTCGCCCGGAGTCTAAAACAGGCGCTCTCCGAAGAAGCCCTTGAACTCGCAGCCGATCTGAAGCTCCCGAAGAAAGCGAAGCCGAAAGCTGAGCGGAAAGCGGTGGAGCCGGAAGAGGAGGGAGGCAAAGAAGAGTCTGGAGAAGAGCCGAAGATAATTTCAAGGATCCAAGAAGAAACCCAAGAATAAGCATGGCTAGGGGCACTACTGGAGGGGCTAAGAGCAATACTAAAATTAGTAAAACTCTTATCCCTTCCCCCGATTACCGCATCAAGATCCCGCCCCAGAAGCGTTCGGTAGATCGTCATTGGTCTCTCCCCCTATACTTTCCAGCTCGGCCATCTCGACGATGATGACGTGTCCCCGCCTTTCGCAGATCCACGGATCCCGGCACTCGCAGGCCTGTTGGCCGACCTCGATGACCGCCGCCGGCTCCGAGGCCTGACGCAGGAGAGAAGGGTGCTCCTCAAGACTTTTGAGCCGCCGCAACAAGGCCTTCATGCGATCTCCTTTCCCTGGATCGCCCGCTCCAAGGTCTCGATGCGGGCTTCCAGCTCTTCGAGCTCCTTCGCCCGGAGGGTGTAGTCGAGGATAGCCTTAGAAGCCCCTAGGCGGGTGCTCTCTTGCTGTCCAGCGCTCGCCAGGGCCACGAGTTGGAGGACGGCCAGGCCTGCCGCCCACTTGAGCACGTCCAAGCTCTCCTGGAGGACCCGGTTGCGCTCGGCCTTCAGGACCTCCCGAAACGCCTCCTCCCTGAGCCACTTGTAGATGGTGGTTTTGGAGATCTTCGCCCGGCGGGCGGCCTCCTCGATGGTAGGGGCCGCGACCAGGTAGGTGATAACGGCCCGCTGGCGGGGGGTCAAGCGTTCATTTTCGTTCACTGCCGTGAACACTCCGGCCATGGGTAAGGCACGCCGGGCGGAGCGTAGCGGTCTCAGAGGGTGCGGTTCCCCCCGGATTGACGTTCCAGCCTCCGCAGCCGGGCATGCTCCTCGTCAAGCTCGGCCTCGGACATGCCCGCGATCCGGCCGTGGGAGTCGGGCGGGAGTTGGTGCAGCCTCTCCCAGAGGGCCTTCCCTCTCTCATAGGGCTCCCAGCCCTCGGGGAGGGGCACGCCCTTCTCTTCGTGCGCTTCGTGGCAGAGGTCGCAGAAAATCAAGCACTCTAACTCCTCATCTGCCAGGCTACCGAGAAACTCCTCTTGGGTTGTGGACCGTGGTTGGTGCCGCCGTTCCAGGGCAGGAATCCGATGGTGCAACCTCTGCCTGGTCATCGCCTTGGCGCTCCTGCGCAGGAAAAGCAAACAGGGGGGCTACCCGCTTTGACCAACGTGGCAACCCACCTGCCACAACTTGGGCATTGAAATCGACTCGAACGCCCATCGGGGGACGTTCGCCGTAGCACCCCGTGTTCGAGCTCGGAATAGGTCCACCCCTCGCTGACCCACTGCCGGCGAACCCCCACGACTCTATCCGCCATGCCCGCCCCTCTCTTCGGGGACGGGGCCCACCAAGTCGGCAACGAGACCGCCAAGCATTTTTTTTGCCAGGTGGATCTTCTGGACCTTCTCTCGCCAGGTGTCAGGATGCCGCTCCCGAATCTCCAAGAGGATCAGGACCTCTTCGGGGTAGTAGGCGACCTCGCCCTCACTCAGCAGCCGGTGGTAGTCGGCCTCGGTCGCAACTAGCCAGATCGTCTCTCCCAGGAGGCGTGACCACACCTGGAGGGGAGGGGTAAGGGCTTCCCGGAAGGTCTGGAGAGGTCGGGGGTCACTTCGATGACCCAGAGGCCAGGAGGAGGGGGTGACGGCGGCTTCGGCTCCGGGGGAAGCCCCTTCTTTTGCCGCTCTGCCTCCCGCATCTCACGGGCCAGGGCCAGGGCTTTTTTCGCCAGTTCGGGCATCAACAAGCCTCCTTTTCCGTTCCCCCTGGTTTCAATCCGTCAACATGTCTACAACGCAGTCCAGAAGCGGCTTGTAGACACATTGGCATCCGTCAACTGTTGACACTGCCCGAAGTGTCCACAACGCAATCCAGAAGCGGCTTGTAGACGTGTTGACACTTTATTTTGTGGGGAACCGAGACATCACCCTTCACCCTCCTTTTTGGAAGCCTCCTCCCCGGTGTATCGGGCCCGGAGGTCGTCCAGGACCGCCTGGGACAGGACGTAAGCCCGGCGAACTTTCGCTCCGTTTCGTCGCATAGACGCGAAGAGCCCGAGAGGGTTCAAGAGCCCGGCGAGGCTTCTGGTGGACTTTACCCACTCGAAGCCTTTGGCCTGGAGGAGTTTGAGAAGTTCTGAGGGTGTAAACGTCTCCCGCTCCTCAACTTGGACAATGGCACCAAGGGCGCTGATGAGCGTGGGGATCACGGTATCTCCTTCATCACGAACCCCAGAGAGATCACGTGCTAAGCTGCTCAACGTTTCGGCGAACCCCCCTCCCTCCCCCGCCTCAGCGTCGGCGAGGAGGGCAATCGAGAGAAGCGGCTCCCACAGGTCCCTAGCCCGATCATCGAGGTCCTCCAGGCCGGGAAAATCGTCAGCTTCATAGACCTCTGCCAACTCAGCGGCATGGGTCAGCGCCCAGGTATAGCACCTGTCTCGTAGCGCTTGTGCCTCCCCCTCCAAGCGGCCAGGGGAGAAGCGTTCAACGGGTTCGCTTCTGAGCTTGCGGGTCATAAAGATGATGAGGCTCCGAGTGCCTCCTGTTCCTTGCCGAACGCATACACGGCCCGGAGCAGGTCAGATCGGCTCCAGACATCAGAGTCAGCGTAGATTATCTCCTCCCGTTCGACATGGGCGATGGTACCCAGGTTCGGGGCAGGCTTTCCATCCTCAATCCAGTTCCAAAGGCCACCGAGACCAATGCACGGGATGCCCTCCTGACAAGCTTTCGCCGCTTTCTTCTCCCCCTCCGTCCAGGCCAGGGGGATAGTGGGGTCAGTTAGGATCTTCCCTGCTTGGGGCGGGATGTAGAGATGCACCCCGCTCCCCGGCTTCTGGAGGTATTTGACCGTGTGACCGTCTTTGTCTTTGAACGGGGGGAAGGCCTTGACCCGGCAGAAGCCGTCCTCGCCGGGGTATGGGAAGACGAGGATTGAAAGAGCATCGGGTGGATTCCATCCGACGAGCTTCGGGATGTCGCCTGGCCGGGCCGAGTAAATGTTGAGAGTAGCTACCGTCTCGTCACTCAAGCCGCTTCGGCGAAGGTCCACGAGGTGATCAGGATGGAGCGAGAGTATTGCCACGCTCATCACCTGTCCTCCTGGCCGTTGCGGGGCAGGTGTTCGCGTCGCCGGGCGATGACGCGAGCCACGTCGCTGGCTGCAAACCCGATTTTGCGCTTCCCCAGCTTTATCGCTGGAAGGCCGAGTTCAAACCTGAAGCTTCTCGAATAGAGGGACTGTCTTTTAACGCAGAGGATTTCAGCGACTTCGGAGGCTGTGGGCAAACGCTCAATCTGCGTGGTGGGTGCTGGCATCGTACCTCCTGGGGCTCAAACAGCAAAGCCCGCCGCGAACGCTGGCGGGCCACTTTTACCCCGGGCACAATGCCAAGCGAGACTTGGGGAAAGGGAAACTCGTTAAAGACTTCTGAGCGTGAACGATCTTTATCGCTGTCGAGAGAAAGATACTCAACCCAAGGGAGGTTTGTCAAGAAAAAAATAAAGGGGTACCATCTGGGCCACGTCGCCTCGTTTGAAGTGCCGCGGCTGGAAAACTACCCTAGCTCCCGAAGAATCGCCGTCCGTTCTTCGAGGGTGAGGTCTTGCTTGTCGGATTTGTGGTAGATCGCAACCGGGATCAAGGAAGGATCCTGGCGATAAAGGATGAGCCGATAGCCACCACGCTTCCCTCGCCCGCGAAGCGCGCTCCGAACCCGGCGCTTGTAGAGTTGGTCCCCGATTGATTCATGCTTATAGACGCCTTGTGTTTCGAGCCGGGAGAATTCTTGCTGGAGAAGAGCGGGGAGTGAGGGATCTTTCCGGGTCAGCTTTGCGACATCACGGAGGAAAGGCGCATACCGGTCAGCTAGGATTTGAAACGGCGGGGGTGGCACGAGCGTCAGAGGGAAGAAAGAAGGTCACGCCAATGGCGGCTGGTCTCCGGGCTGGAGACATCAATAGTTGCGATGGCCTGCCGTAACGCTTGCCTGATCTCCTGATCGTTGGCGAGCTCCAAGGTTTCAAAATAATCGGAGACTTCATCAGTCAACCTGTAGAGTTCCTCTAGCGTCTTATGATCTGCAAAAGCGCCCTGCTCCAATTTCTCGAGAGTCTCGTCCATCCTTGGAAGAAGCGTCCGGGTTACGGTTGAGAGGAGGCGGGCCGCGAGGTCTGCAGGGATCTGGTCAGGTGGGGTCTCGTGCAGAAGGTCAACGAAATGACGAAGGGATTGAAGGCAAGCGTCAATCGCCGCCTCAAGCTCCTGTTGCTGGCGGATGGGCGTTTGCCGAAGCAGTTGTCCAGCAAGGACTTCGGCAGAGCCAGAGGTAATATGTGTATATGCTGTCAACTCCTGAATGGGAATCGGCGTTTTCATCCAATCACCTTAAGTCAGCAAGATCTTATCGCCCTCTCTGCGCATTCGTCAACTGAAAAGCGCTGGCATCCGGACAGAAGAAATCGGGTGACACCCCCCGCCGTGTCGCCTTCTCGGAGCTGGCGAGGCCGTCCTCCAAAAACGAATCCGGCACGATTCAGGCCCCCAAACTGGTGCCGGATTAGTGCCGGATTGTGGTCAAGTTCGGTAGGGTTCCGTCGTTCTATATCAAGTTTCATGCCAACCGCTAACCTCGCGTCACAATTGGAACTTCCTGTTTCCGATGCTCCCGCCGAGACCCTGGCGGAGGCGTGTGGGAGTCGAACCCACCTCCCAGCTTTTGGCCGGGACGCTGGTTTTGAAGACCAGGAGGGGCACCGGCCCCATTCCGCCTCCATCCTTAAGATGAAGAAGACATAGCGGAGAGTGGGGAACCAGAAATCCGTGATCCCCGCCCGCTTCAAGACCTGCTCGAAGGCCCCGCTCACGTCCACAGAGTGCCGGCCTTATCTTTCTTTACAAAATACAAGATCGCTCATGAGATGTCCAGGCAATTTTTCCAGGAGCATGAGCTTCTGCCGGTGCCGGGGGGAAAGAAGAGATCGGTCGATCGAGTCCCGGACAGGACCGAGCCCCATCCCTACCCCGAGGAGAGGCGGCCCAAGGTTTGGTGGACGGCGGCGATGATCCCCGGGGTGTCGGGGATGACGACCTTGCGAAGGGTCTCGTTGGAAGGGATCGGGACGTGGGGGGTGCCGACCCGGACAATGGGGGCCTCGAGGTCCTCGAAGGCCTCCTCGGCCACCGTGGCGGCGATCTCGGCCCCGATGCCACCTACCTTCCAGGCCTCGTGGACGACGACCAGACGGCCAGTCCGCCGGACCGAGGCACACAGGGTTTCGACGTCCAATGGCGCCAGTGTCCGAAGGTCCACGACCTCGGCCTCAATCCCCTCCCTGGCGAGCAGATCGGCGGCGACGAGGGCCTTTAACACCATCCAGCCGGTCGCCGCGATGGTCACGTCGCGGCCCGGACGCTTGATATCTGCCCGGCCAATCGGCACCAGGTGGTCGCCGTCCGGCACCTCGCCGCGGATGCCACGGTAGAGGAACATATGCTCGAAGAAGAGGACAGGATTCTCATCCCGGATGGCTGCCTTTATCAACCCTTTGGCGTCGGCCGGCCAGTAGGGCATGACGACCTTCAAGCCCGGGACATGCTGGAACCAGGACTCGTAGCATTGGGGGTGGCCCCGGTACGGCCCGATCCCGACCCTGGTCCTGATGACCAGGGGGACGTGGGCTACACCGGCCGTCCCGTAGTGGATGCTGGCGGCGTGGCAGACAAGCTGGCTCATCACCGTGGGGAGAAACTCGCCGAAGGAGATCTCCACCATGGGCCGAAGTCCCATCAGGGCCGCGCCGATGCCACAGCCGGCCATGGCCGACTCGGCAATCGGGGCTTCATAGATCCGCGATGGCCCGAACTCTTCCCACAACCCCTTGGTGCCCTGCAGGGATCCGCCGAAACGCCCGATGTCCTGACCGATCAGAAAGACATCCGGATC
This sequence comes from Candidatus Methylomirabilota bacterium, assembly GCA_016199025.1. Taxonomy (GTDB): domain Bacteria; phylum Methylomirabilota; class Methylomirabilia; order Methylomirabilales; family JACQHM01; genus JACQHM01. Next base: position 6,472 of record JACQHM010000107.1, read on the forward strand.
CCGCCGCATCTCCTCGGCGATCCCCTCGATGATGGCGTCAATATATGTCAGGCGCCTCACGCGTACACCTCGTTCAGGCCCGCGTCCGGCGTGCCGAGGTCCGGGGCGGCCTTGGCCTTGGCGAGAGCCTCCGCCACCTCTTCTTCAGCGGCAGCCCAGAGGGCCTTATCGTCCTCCGGCGTCAAGGCTCCAGAGGCCAAAAGGGCCTGCTGGCAGCGGACGACGGGGTCCTGGGCCCTCCAGGCCTCGACCTCCTCGGGCGGCCGGTAGGCGGCCGGATCGCCGGCCCAGTGGCCACGGAGCCGGTACGTCCTGGCCTCGATCAACGTCGGGCCGAGGCCCTGGCGGGCGCGGGCCACCGCCTCCTGCACCGTCTCAAAGACAGCCGCCACGTCGTTCCCATCGACGGCAACCCCCGGCATGCCGTAGCCAGCGGCGCGATCGGTGATCTCCTTGCACGGCATAAACTCGGAGATGTGTAACGAGATGGCGTACTGGTTGTTCTGGACCACGTACACGACCGGGAGCTTCCAGAGCCCGGCCAACGTCAGGGCCTCGTGGAAGTCGCCGCGGTTGGTGGTGCCCTCACCGATGGTATGGACGGTCACCCGATCCGACTGCTTGTACCGGCAGGCCAGGGCCGTGCCAGCGGCGATGGAGATAATGGGGCCGAGATCGCCGGACACCCAGGGGATGATATTGAAATGAGGAGGGCCACAGTGGGCAGGGGCACGCCCCCTGGTATAACTGGTGGCTTTGCCCAGGGGTGAGGCCAGGAGTCGGTCCAGGGCAGCGCCCCGCATGTAGAAGGCGATGAAGGGACCCCGGTAGTGGGGCGCGATCACATCATCCGGCCGGAGGCCGTAGAAGGAGCCGACGAGGACCGCCTCCTCCCCTTCCGAGGGGAACCAGTGGACGGACAATTCACAACAGGCCCGGTCCACGAGCCGGCTTAAGACCATCAGGCGGTACAGTTCCCGATGGATCTCGGGAGTCATCATCTCGAACGGTTTCCCCCCCCAAGATGGCCGCTTGTCAACGGCAAAAGAGGCCAACACGCCAACGTTACAGCCATAGTCGCTCAATCTCACGAACCAATGATAGAACAAATGTTCACGTCGATCAAGGAAGGATTCCGTCACCAGCAGCCGGAGGGCTTGACAGGGGTGCCGGAGTAGACTAAGGTTCTTTTGACAAGGGCGGCGCACTGTGAGCAGAGGTTCAAAGATGGGAAAGGAGAAAACCATAGCGAACACACGCTCTATCCATCGGGATGACATCCATCCGGAAGCCCTTGTCAGGGCCCTCAGGGCCCTCTCCCCCCAGGGCCGAAAAGAATTGATCGTCTTTTTGCGGTCAGGGACCCTCCCGGTCTCCCCCGAGGATAGCCACGCCCTCGCCCGCCTGGCTGATCTCTTAGAGATCCTCTTGGATTAAGGGGCCGTTTTCAATCGCCGAGGACCCTCCAATTGTTCTTCAGGGAACCGTGGCCGAGAACCTGTAAGCTTCAGCTTCACGATAGACCGATCATGCCCTACCAGGAAGCCATCGAATATCTCTACGGCCTCCAGCGCTTTGGGATCAAGTTGGGACTTCAGAATATGGTCCGCCTGATGGAGGCCCTCGGGCGCCCCCACCAACAGTTCGCCTCGATCCTGATCGCCGGCACCAACGGGAAAGGTTCGACGGCCGCGCTCCTCGCCTCGATCCTGAAGGCCGCCGGGTATAAGGTCGGCCTCTATACTTCCCCCCATCTCCTGGATTTTCACGAGCGGGTCTTGATCGATGGCCTCCCCCTCCCCCAAGACGAGATCGCCCGATTGATCGAAGAGGTCCGCTCCGCCATCCAGCATGCTTTTCCAGCCGTCGGCCGTCAGCCGTCGGCCGTCAGCCGTCGGCCATCTCAAGACCTCACCCCTTATCCCCAAAACCTTCTATCTCCCTCCCCGACCTTTTTCGAGGCTTCGACAGCCTTGGCCTTCCTGGCCTTTGCCAGAAAACAGGTCGATTACGCCGTGGTGGAGGTGGGACTGGGTGGAAGGTTCGACGCGACCAACGTCCTTGTCCCGAACGTTTCCGTCATCACCAACATCTCCTTGGAACACCAGGAGTACCTCGGCAACACCCTCGGCGAAATCGCCTTCGAGAAGGCAGGGATCATCAAGGAGGGGGGGAAGGTGGTCACGGCCGCCGAGGCCTTCGAGGCCCTGGTTGTGATCGAACAGATTGCCCGGGAGAGGAATGCCTTGCTCTTCAAGGTCCAGGAGCGCTTCCGGTGCCAGGCCAAACGATTGGACTTGGAAGGCCAGGTCTTCGACCTTCTGGGTGGGGAGAGGGAGTACAGGGATCTTGTGATCCGGCTCTTGGGGAGGCATCAGATCATGAATGCCGCCACCGCTGTGGCCGCTGTCTTGCTCCTCCCTGACGCCAGGATCTCGGAGGAGGCCATCGTTCAAGGATTGCGTGAAGCGAGGTGGCCGGGGAGGCTTCAGATCGTTGAGCGGGAGCCGTTAGTGATCCTGGACGGCGCCCACAATCCGGCGGGGGCTTCCACCTTGGCAGCCTTCATTCAAGGGTGTCTGCCCTCCAGGCGGATCGTCCTCGTCTTTGGCGTGTTGAAGGATAAAGATTGGGAAGGGATGCTCTCCCGCTTAGGCCCGTTGGCGTCGATGGTGATCCTGACGAAGCCTGAGAGCGACCGGGCCGCTGATCCCAGGGACCTCACTTCGGTGGACCGGTACTGCCCCAAGCTGGAGATCCAGCTCGACGTGAAGGAGGCCCTCGCCTTGGCAAAGGAGACGGCCGACCCTGGTGACGTCATCCTCGTCGCCGGCTCCCTCTTCACCGTCGCCTCCGCCTTGAAGGCCCTTGGCATCCAGGAGGTCTTTAGGAGAGGAGGGCCCTGACGATCAGGCCAAGGCCCATCACCAAGAGGGAACCCTAACCCGGTCACGCCCTTGGCGTAGGCCGCGACCAAGAGGACGATCGCGGTGAAAGGGATGAAGGGGTCCATAGATCAATCACCGCGAGGAGGAGATGGAACGGTCATGTTGAAGGTCACCCGGAATATGGTGCTTCCGACCACCATTACAGGCTCCTACCCCAAGCCCAACTGGTACACCCAGGGTCTCCACGGCCGTCCGTTCAAGGTGGCCCTGGGCGATTCCCTCTTTCGCGAGCAGTACCTGGACGCCGTTGCCACCATCATCAACGAACAGGCGATGGCCGGTCTGGACATCGTGACCGATGGCGATGCCCGCTTCGATTTGGCGGTAGGCGGAAAGTCCTGGTTCTTCTATGTCCTCGAACGCTTAGGGGGCTTAAGCGGCCGTCGAGACCTCTCCCCGGGGTGGTCGGGGGACTTTTGGATCAGGCCCGGCCACATCCTGTGGGAGGTCCAGGAGGCGTACCAACCCCCGGTCGTTGTGGACAAGGTCACCCGTGGGCCCTTGGAGTACACCTCCATCTGGAAGGCGGCCCAACGGATGACGGAGAAACCTGTCAAGTTCGGGACCATCAGTGCCCAGTGCCTCGTCCGGATGATGTGGAATCAATCCTACCCTTCTGACAAAGAACTGATCCTTGACCTCTGCGATGTCATGAACGAAGAGCTCCGGGAATTGGCCCAAGCGGGCTGTCCCCTGATCCAGATTGAGGAACCCAGGCACCACTTCGTCGCGTTACGGGAAGAGACCACCGACAAGGACCTCCAGTTCTTCACCGAGGCCTTTAACCGGGAGGTCAAGGGGGTAGAGGCCGAGATCTGGGTCCACACTTGCTGGGGGAACCCCAGCCAGCAACGCCTCTTCTGGGAGCCCCCCTCCTATGAGCGGGCCCTTCCCTATTTGTTAGAACTAGACACGGACGTCATCACCTTCGAGTGCGCCAGCTCCGGTGGGAAGGACCTCCCCCTCTTCAGAAAATATCAGACCAAAAAGAAGATCGCCATCGGGGTGGTGAGCCACACGAACACCGTGATCGAGCCCCCGGAGGTGGTGGCAAACGTCATCCGAAAGGCCCTCGAAGATATCCCGCCTGAGCGATTGATCCTTTCGACGGATTGTGGCTTCGGGCGGGAGGGCCTCTCCCGGAGGATCGCGTTCTACAAGTGCATCGCCTTAGTCCAGGGGGCGAACCTGATCCGCCGGGAACTCAAGCTCCCCGAGGCGCCGATCCGAGCTGCCGATCCCCGTCTGGCTTTCGGCCAGGTACCGGGCACACCTGGAGCAGCTTGAGAACGTCCTCGGGTCAAGAAGAGCATGGCTTGAAAAAAATAGGGTGGCGGCCATCCATTCACGGTCTCACCGATCTGCTTAAACTTAACCACGACGTTCAGAGCTGGCCATCTTGCTGGATCTCCTTGAAAAATAAGCCGCTACAGCCATTGCTTCGCCTCCCCCTTGTTCCCTTTTACGTAACCCTGTCATCCCCACCTGGCGCCCTGCCTTCCCTCTGGCTCATGTTGGTTTTTAGGTGAAGAGCGATTTTTCGTAGGGGAGGGCTTTAGGCCCTCCCGTCGGGCGGGAATACATCCCGCCCCTACGCCGTCTTTGATGGTGCCGAGTTTCACCTATGTTCCAACATGAGCCCTCCCTCTTTACAGGAGAATCCCTCGATCTTCCAAGGCGTGAGCGAAAGGCTCCAGTCCTGGCATGCCTTTTGCAGAAATATTTCAGTGGCCGATAAGCTCCAGGCTAGAGCGATGTCATCCTCTCCCCCCTCCCTTCCTCCCCACAGGCGAAGGCCCCGGTCCTGACCCAACCGGGGCCTTTGCTTTCCATGAGGCCATCCTAGGTTCTTTCACGAGGCGTGGTGGAATCTTCCTCCATCTTCGTGCCCTTCATAAAGAGCATGAGAGGGATCACGGCGAATAGGAGCCAGGCGATCAACCGGAAATCATCGAGGAAGGCGAGGAGGGAGGCCTGTTGCCGGATCTGGGTGTAGAGACGGCCGAGGGCCTGCTTCTCGGCCGTAAACGGGTCAGAGCCGGCGGCCTGGAAGGCGGCGGCCATCGTCCCCAGCCGTTCCTGCACGTCGAGGTCCCACGGGGTGACATGGGCCACGAGGCGGGCCTGATGGGTTTGCGCCCCCCGGCTTAGGATGGTCGTCACCACGGCGATCCCGAAGCTCCCTCCCAGGTTCCTCATGAGGTTAAAGAGGCCGGAGGCGTAGCCCATTTTCTCCCTCGGGACGGCCGCCAGGGAGACCGTCGTCACGGGCATCCACATCCACCCCAGCCCGAGTCCCAGGAGGAGGCGGGGCATCATGACCTGAAAGAAGCTGGCCTCAAGGCTTAAGGAGGACGCCTTCAGCATGGCCAGGCCGCTCACCAGGGCTCCCGCCCCGATCATGATGCGATAATCGAGAAGGGTCAAGAGGCGGCCGGCCAATGAAATGGTGACGACGGAGGTGACGGCCCCCGAGGCGATGACCAGGCCTGTCTGGAGGGTCGTGTAGCCCATGAGGGTCTGGGCAAAAAGGGCGATCAAGACGATGGCCCCGTAGAAGCCGAAGTTCTGGAGGGCCATCAGGATGATCCCGATGGTAAAGGTTCGGTTCTTCAAGACCCGGAGATCCACCACGGGCTCCTCCGTGACAAGCTCCCGGATGATGAAGAAGAGAAAGGCCGGGACGGCGAGGAAGGCAAGTCCGATGATCCAGCGCGAGTTGAACCAGTCCAGCCGTTGCCCCCTTCCCAGGATGATCTGGAGGCAACCGACCCAGACAACGAGCAGGAGGAAACCCCAGCCATCAATCCTCCTCACCCGTTGCTGGAGGTAGGGTGGATCGTGAAGGAAGAGGATGGCCAAGAGGATGACAAGGGCCGCCATTGGGGCATTGAGGTAGAAGACCCAACGCCAACTGAAGTGGTCAGCAATCTGCCCCCCGAGAATCGGCCCTGAAATGGAGCCGGCGACCGACCCGGCCGCCCAAACGGCCATGGCCATCCCGCGCTCGGCCGGGGGAAAGCTCTCCATGACGATGGCCTGGCCGGTCGCCGTGAGGGCCCCGCCGCCCAAACCCTGGAGGACCCGGAGGAAGACCATGAGGGCCAGGGTCGGGGCGATGCCTGCCAACGCGGAGCACGTGGCAAAGAGGATAGTACAGAAGATGAAGAACCGCTTCCGGCCGAAGAAGGTGGCCAGCCAGCCGGTCATCGGCAGGATGACGGCGTTCGACACAAGGTAGGCGGTCAGGACCCAGGCCACCTCGTCCACGCCGGCCGAAAGCCCGCCTTGCATATGGGCCAGGGCCACGTTGACGACGCTGGCATCGAGGATCTCCATACCTGCCGAGAGGGAGGCCATGATGGCGATGATCCACTTGTTCATCGCTGATGATCCACCAGTCTAATCCCAGATGGTCTCGATGAGGTTCAAGTCTTTGATGGCTTGGTCGCGGGTAATGAGCTGATACTCGAACAGACGGGCCGTGGCCACGACGAGGCGATCGCAGGGGTCCTTAATCTGGGGCAAGTTAGCCGCTTCGAGAAGGACATCCACGGTATACGGTTGGATAAGATAATTCGTCGAAAGGGAGATCTCCCGAACCCATGGGACGAAAGGCCGGGGAAGCTGAACCACGCCCTTTTCCATAAGGCGCATGATCTCTTCCAGAACAGTGATGGGAATGACAATGGTGGCGCGACCTCGGTCCACATCGCGGAAGATAGAGGCCGCCCGGCGACCCAGTTTCCTCGGCTTGCCCGTGACATGGAAGACCAGCGGATGGGTGTCGGTGACGTAGATCACGGAAGGCCTTCAACCATGCGGTTGAAGCTGGCTTCCCGTTCCTTCTGGATCTCCCGCAGGGCTGAGTCCAGATCGCCCACCAGCTTGGCAGTGTTGCCTAAGACTAGGACCCTTCCCGGCGATCGCCGGTGAGACTGGGCCAGCACCTCCTCCGCTTCAGCAAACCACCGGGCGCTCACCAGGACAGCCCTGATCTGCGATCGCCTGGCGATGGCTACCGATCCGCCTTTTTCCACCTCGGAAACCAACTGGCTCAGCCGCGCCCTGGCCTCGCTTAGCGGAACGACCTTAATGAGCCTCTCCTTCATAATTTCTATCCTCCGGTAGATTTGTACAATCTACTGTACAATTAGATGGTTCCACCGTCAAGCGAAATCCCGACCTTCTCGACCCTTCACCCGAAGAGGCCATAGACGACATTCACTCTCCAGGAAAATAGGAGCCTAACCACATGAATTCATATGCGGGGATCCGGCTTTCCCCCGACCCTCTATCAACTCGTCGATGGGCACGGTCTTCCCGTCCTTCAGATATCGTTGCCAACGGCGCTCGATTTCTCTCCGAATTTTGGGGCTGCTGTAGAAGATATGATCCTCCAGATCCTCTTCCCCGATCCGCTGGATCAGGGCGATCGGTTTCCCCCTGGAGGTCGGGAGAGATTTAGACATGTTAGCGTAGCTCGATGGTGGGGACGACGGACATGCCGGGCCTGAGGATGTGAGGATTTGGGTGTTTATCCAGGACGATCTTCACCGGGATCCGCTGGACGACCTTGACGAAGTTCCCAGTGGCGTTCTCCGGGGGAAGGAGGCTGAACCGGGCCCCGGTCCCCGCTTGGATGCTCTCCACCGTTCCGGTGAAGACCTTCCCGGGGTAGGTGTCCACGGTGATCTTCACCTTCTGGCCGGTCCGGACATGGGTGAGCTGGGTCTCCTTGAAGTTGGCCACGATCCAGACATCGCGTAAAGAAACGATGGCCATCAAGGGCTGTCCCGGCTGGATCACCTGGCCCACCTCTACTGTCTTCTTCGTCACACGACCGGCCATGGGGGCCCGGATGACGGTATAGTCGAGCTGGAGCTTGGCCAGCTCCAGGTCAGCCAGGGTCTCCTTCAGACGGGCTGCGGCCAGCTCCCGCTCCGCCTCCCGGATCTTGACACCCCGCTGTTTTGCCCGCGCTTCAGCCAGTTGGGCCTTGACCTCCTCGGCTTTTGCCTTCGCCGACTCGACCCCGAGATGGACAGGCGAATAGGCATAGCCGGACTCTTTGGCCTTAAGGTCGGCCATCGCCGCGTCCAGCTCCTTACTGGCCTGGGAGACCTTCTTTTCCGCCGCCGCCACTTGAGCTGAGGCCGCATCGTCGCTCGCCTTGGCGAGGTCATACTCCTGCTGGGCGATGGCCCTCTCGTCCACCAACCGCTCCATCCGGTCGTAATCAAGCCTGGCCTTCTCCCGAAAGGCCTGGGCCGCCCGAAGTTCGGCCTCGGCCACGGCCACGGCCGCTTCCCTGGACGCCACGATGGCTTTGGCCTGCTCCACGACGAGCCGGGAGGTCTGGACCGCCGCCGACGCCGCCTGAAGGGCCGCTTCAGCCTGGGCGATCTGGCCCAAAGTGGTCTCACGGCTGAACGGGACCTGTTCCGCCGCCGCTTTGAGCTGGCTCTCGGCGATGGCCACAGCGGCCTTGGCCTGTTCCAGCTTCACCTGGTAGTCCTTGGGGTCCAGTTCAACCAAGACCTGCCCTTCCTTCACTTCCTCGTTATCGTCCACCAGGACCCTGATGATGATGCCTTTGACCTTGGCGCTCACCGGGGAGACCCGCCCCTCGACGAAGGCATCGTCCGTGGAGACATGGGTCGCATAATACCGCCAGAGGAGCCCTCCTCCGACGGCGAAGACCAGGAGGAAAGCACCACCCACGAGAATCAAGATTTTCCTTTGGGAAAGAAGACGCTCAAGGTCTTGCCTCATCGAACCCCCTTTAGGTCCTAGTGTATCATAGATCCCCTCCAAAACTAAGGCCCAGTGAACCTGACCGCTTACTGAGCGGTGCCTAATTCAGACAACAGTGCCCACAAAACCGCACAGTCTGGATGATTTCATGAACCATTCCCACACGGAGACAGAGGGGGTCATGGGATGAGCAGATGTGGTAGCTCAGCACGGTCATATAATCCTTTCCCCCCTTGCGGCGGAAGGTTTCGCCCTGAGGGCTCAGCCCGAAGGGTCAGGATGAGGGATGAAGAGGAGGTAGGGGGAAGAGATGGGGGAGAGGGTCAAGGTGAGGGGAGGAGGGCCTTGGCTTCTTTGAGGTCTGCTAACTCCTGCCACCGAATGTCGGTGTTCAGCGGTATGTGGTAGTGCACCCGCTACAATGCCGGGCGAGGCAGGTGCTAAACTCCATCAGGCGACCTCTTTACTGCTGAATAATCCTTGTCTTGCACCTCCGGTAATGGAATAATGTCTTCTGGCAGAAGATCAAGTAACGTCCTGAGGTTATGAGTTTTCGGGAAAGGGATTCGGTAGAGGAGCTGTGCGGTCCGACGACGATGGACACCCTCAGGCATCACCACCAACACGTCAATGTCGCTGTCCGTGCCCATTTCTCCCCGAGCAGCCGAGCCAAAAAGAACGATCCGTAGTGGGTGGACGGCCTCGACGATGCTTTGCACCAGTTGGGTGATCACGTCAGGATCAGGTTGCATGTTTTCCTTCCTCAACAGCATGTCACCTCACGAGAGCTCTTCAAGCAACGCCTTTGCCTCTTTTAAGTCGGTGGTGTCAAACCCCTCGGTGAACCAGCCGTAAATCTCTGCTGGCAGCTTGCGGGCTTCTTCCTTCTTGCCTTGTTGCTGCCACAGACGACTCAAACTCATTACCGCCCGTAGCTCTAACGATTTGGCCTGCTGGCGGCGGGCAATGTCAATCGCCTGCCGAAAACACGCTTCAGCCTCTGCTTCAGTTTTTGCCTTTTGCTTTTTGCCTTTTGCCCTTTGCCCTTTGCTTTAACAACTCCCCCTTGAGCCGATACAGCTCCGCCTCGTAGAAACGCTCCCCATTTTTGTGCGCTGCCGCCAGTCCCTCGGACAGCACGCTCAGCCCCTCCCTTCGGCTTCGCTCAGGGCAAGCC
>JACQHM010000103.1 GCA_016199025.1 Candidatus Methylomirabilota bacterium
GGCTGGGGGTCCCGGTGGAGTGCTTGATCCTTGGGAACGGCTCCGATGAGTGCATCCAGGTCCTCCTCCTCGCGCTGGGAGGCCCGGTCCTCTCGCCCATCCCGACCTTCGTCATGTACGAGCTGACCTCAAAGGCGTTAGGCCTCCGATTCTTAGGGATCCCCCTTGGACCCCGATTCGAACTTCCGTTGGACCTGGTCTTGGAGACCATCCGGCGAGAGCGACCGAGACTCATCTTCCTCGCCTCACCCAACAACCCAACGGGGAACACCTTTTCTGAAGAAGAAATCCTGAAGGTCGTGGAGGCCTCGGAGGGGTTGGTGGTCGTGGATGAGGCGTATTATCCGTATGCGGGGAGGACTGTCCTGCCCCATGCCTCGCGATACGAGAACCTGGCGATCCTCCGGACCCTCTCCAAGATCGGCCTTGCGGGGATCAGGGTAGGCTATCTGGTGGCCCATGAAGCCCTTATTGAAGAGCTGAACAAGGTGCGGCTCCCCTACAACGTGAATGCCCTTTCCCAGGCGGCCGCCCGCTTCGCCCTGGAGCACGAGGAGGCCATCCACGCCCAGGTCGAGGTCATCATCGAGGAGCGGGAGCGGCTCTTCAGGGCCTTGTCGGAGCTTTCTGAGTTGGAGGTCTTTCCGTCGGAGGCGAACTTCCTCCTCTTTCGGACCAGGATCCCTGTGGACCCGATTTATCGTGGGCTCATCGTGGAAGGGGTCCTGGTGCGGAACTTGAGCAACGGCCCGGGCCTGGCCAACTGCCTCCGGGTGACGGTAGGGACCCCCGAGGAGAATGACCTGTTCTTGGAAATGCTACGGAAGATCTTAGGACCATGACAAGGACGGCGAAGATACACAGGAAAACGGCGGAGACGCACATCTCCATCCAGGTAGACCTGGACGGGAGGGGTGAGTCCTCGGTTCAGACCGGCATGCCCTTCTTCGACCACATGCTGGCCCAACTGGCGAAACATGGCTTGTTTGACCTGATGGTTGAAGCCCAAGGCGATCTGGAAGTAGATTACCACCATACCGTCGAGGATGTGGGGATCACCCTGGGGGAGGCCTTTGAGAAGGCCCTCGGGGAAAAAGTCGGCATCCAGCGCTACGGCTCGGCCCTGGTCCCCCTGGATGAGGCCCTCGTCAGCGTGGCCGTGGATCTCTCTGGTCGCCCATACCTGGTCTACCAGGCTCCACAGCTCTCCGGGACGATCGGAAGTTTCCACACGGAGTTGGTGAAAGAGTTCTTCAGGGCCTTCGCCACCCATGTGAAGGCGAATCTTCACATCACCGTCCAGTACGGCGAGAACCGCCACCATATCGTCGAGGCCATGTTTAAGGGGGTGGCCCGCGCTTTGGATCAGGCGACGGCGATTGATCCCCGCCGCTCCGGCATCCCCTCCACCAAGGGGAAGCTGTAAGTCGTCCTAGTTTAGTAAATGTGGACAGTAAGGAGGAAAGACCGATGGCTGTCACGGTTGAGTTAACGCTGGAACAACTCGCCGATGCACTTCACCGGTTGACCGAGCAAGACATTGAAACGTTGGAGTTGCTTTTAGAAAAGAAGCGCACACGAGAGATTCTGAGAAGAAGCGAAGAGGTCAAAGCCGGCAAGGTGGTGAAGTTGAAGGAGGCTTCGGCGTTCAAGGATCTTCCTTAATGTACGAGATCCTTTTCCATCCGAAGGCGGATAAGGGGTGAGCTTTCGCTGTCGAATGCTTACATTCAGGGGGAATAAGGTGAGCCTGCCGTTGCTGGATGACATCAAAAAGCTGAAATCCCAGGGCAGGTACGATGAGGCGATCGATCTCTGTCGCAAGGCCTTAGAAGCGTGTCCCGATGATATTGATCTCCTTTACGAGCTGGGTTTCTCCTACCTAGCCGGACTCCTTCTGAAAGGCGAGGTCGGCGATCAAGCCGTTCAGGTGTTTCAACGCATCATCGAGCTGAACCCTCATGATGTCAAGGCGTATATCGCCCTGGGCACGGCGTACGAGCACGACCTCATCGATTTTGAGAAGGCGTCCGAAGCCTATCGCAAAGCGATGGAAGTCGATCCTCGAAATCCCGATGGATACATCTATCTGGCCAGACTTTACGGTTCCCCTGGCGTCAAGATATCCCTTGATGAGAAGGTAAGGCTCTTACAGAAGGCGCAAGAGGACGCTCCAGACCACTGGATGGTGCTCAACGAATGGGGGAATCACTATAGGGAGATGGAGGATTATCAATCTGCCAAAGCCTATTACGAGAAGGCCCTCCGATCTCCCGGCGCCGATGCCGATCTTGTCGCTCGGAATCTCCGCTCTTTAGCTTCATTCACCGCAAAGGCCGATTCACCTCTTTGAACTTCTGGCTACTGGCGACTGGCCACTGGTTACTGCAATGATTGCCATCATCGATTCAGGCATCGCCAACTTAAGGAGTGTTCAGAAGGGCTTCGAGCGGGTAGGTTTCGACGCCAAGATCGTCGAGGATCCCAGGGCGCTCAAGGACGCCTCTGGGATCGTCCTCCCGGGCGTTGGGGCCTTCGCCGATGGGATCGGGAAGCTGAAGGAGGCAGGCTTCGTCGAGCCGCTTCTTCGGGCTATCGAAGAAGGGAAGCCGGTTTTAGGGATCTGCCTTGGCCTTCATTTCCTCTTCTCAGAAAGCGAGGAGTTCGGCATCCACAGGGGCCTGGACCTCCTCAAGGGCCGCGTCCGCCGCTTTCCCGATCAGCCGTCAGCCCCGATCTTGAAGATCCCCCACATGGGCTGGAACCGGATCAGGATCGAGCGTCAGGCTCCAATCTTCAACGGGATCCTCGACGGCTCCTACTTCTACTTTGTGCACTCCTACTACGTCGAGCCGGAGGATGAAGGCGTCACTTTAGCGACGACGGAGTACGGGATCCGCTTCGTCTCGGCCATCTGGCGGGGGAACCTCTTTGCGACCCAGTTTCACCCCGAGAAGAGCCAGGTGTGGGGACTTAGACTCCTGGAGAACTTTGGCAAGCTCGCGGAATCTTGATGTTAGATGTTAGATGTTGGAGGGCGGTGTTAGATCTTCCAACATCCAGCATCCGTCATTCAGCATCCATGCTCATCATTCCGGCCATCGATCTGAAAAGTGGGAAGGTTGTCCGGCTTACCCAGGGGGACCCCGGCCGGCAGACGATCTACGCCGACGATCCTGTGGCCGTGGCCCTCCGGTGGCAAGAGGCGGGGGCGAAGCGGCTCCACATCGTGGACCTCGACGGGGCCTTCGAAGGAACGCCGCGACAATCGGGGATCATTAAGAGAATCGCCGAGGCCGTAGATCTGCCGATTCAGGTCGGGGGAGGCTTGCGGACCCTGGCGGCTATCGACGCCCTCCTCACGGATCGGGTCAGTTTTGCCATCCTCGGCACCTCGGCCATCCTGGATCAGAGGTTCCTTGAAGAGGCCTGCACTCGATACCCCGGGCGGATCATCCTGGCCGTTGATGCGAAGGAGGGAAAGGTTGCCGTGAAGGGATGGATGGAGACGACCGAGACTTCGGCCCTGGAGCTGATCGAAACCGTGGCCACTTTCCCGCTGGCGGCCATCATCTATACCGACATCTCGAAGGACGGGACCCAAGACGGGCCGAACCCGGAGGCCCTGAGAAAGGTCGCCGAAATCAGCAGGCATCCTGTCATTGCCTCGGGAGGGATTTCTTCCTTGAACGATGTCAGAAGGGTCGCTGCCATCAGGGGCATGGTGGGGATGCTCGTCGGGAAGGCCCTCTATGCTGGGGCCCTTGACTTCAAAGAGGCCACAGAGGTCGCCGTCCAAACGGCAAGAGAACGTCATGCTTGCGAAACGGATCATCCCCTGCCTTGATGTGAAAGACGGTCGGGTGGTGAAGGGGACCCGCTTTGTGAACCTCCGGGACGCGGGTGACCCGGTGGAGGTGGCCGCCTTCTATGATCAAGAAGGGGCAGATGAGCTGGTCTTCCTGGACATCACGGCTTCCCACGAGCGGCGCAAGATCCTGATTGACGTTGTCAAGCGGACGGCAGAGGTCGCGTTCATGCCCTTGACCGTCGGGGGTGGGATCCGGACCCTGGAGGATATCCGGGCCCTCCTTTTGGCCGGGGCTGACAAGGTTTCTATCAACACCGCCGCCGTTCAGGAATCGGAGCTGATCCGGAAATCTGCCGAGCGTTTCGGCAGCCAATGTATTGTGTTGGCCATCGACGCCAAAAGGGCAGGAGTGGGGTGGGAAGTCTATATTCATGGGGGGAGGACACCGACCGGCCTGGATGCGGTGGAGTGGGCGGTCACTGGGGAAAAGCTGGGAGCCGGGGAGATCCTTTTGACCAGCATGGATCGAGACGGGACGAAGGACGGCTACGATTTGGAGCTGACCAGGGCTATCGCCGAGGTTGTGGGGATCCCTGTCATCGCCTCGGGCGGGGCCGGGAGTGTAGAGCATCTTTACGATGCTTTGACGGTCGGCAAAGCCGACGCGGCGTTAGCCGCTTCCATCTTCCACTTCCGGGAATATACGATCCGGGAGGTGAAGGCGTATTTAGGGGAACGAGGCGTGCGTGTGAGGATCTAATCGCAATTCATGAGGGATGCCATGGCTGTCGAGCTTCAGACGGTTTCCATCGAGACGCCGGAAGGTTGTAACATGATCCTCGGCCAAAGCCATTTCATCAAGACGGTCGAGGACCTCCACGAGATCGTCGCCGGGACGGTTCCTCAGGCCAAGTTCGGGATCGCCTTCTGCGAATCCTCCGGGGAATGCCTGATCCGCCATACGGGGAACGACGAGACTTTGAAACAAACGGCGATCAAGAACGCTCAAGCCGTCGGGGCAGGTCACTTCTTCGTCATCATCCTGAAGGATGCCTACCCTATCAACCTCCTCAACGCCGTGAAAATGTGCCAGGAGGTCTGCCAGATCTTTTGCGCCTCGGCAAACCCGATCCAGGTCATCGTGGCCCAGACGGAGAAGGGGAGGGGGGTGATGGGGGTCGTGGACGGCCTTTCCCCGAAGGGCGTCGAAGGGCCCGAAGGTCAAAAGTGGCGCCACGATTTCCTGCGAAGGATCGGCTATAAACTGTGAAGGGGAAAAGCGTGGATCTGGCGAAGCTCCAGTTTGATGAGCAGGGCCTCATTCCGGCCATCGTTCAGGATGCGGAGAGTGGCGAGGTGTTGATGATGGCCTCTATGAACGAGGAGGCCCTGAAGAAGACCCTCGAGACGGGTTTTTCCCACTTCTACAGTCGTTCGCGAAGGAGGCTCTGGAAGAAGGGGGAGGAGTCAGGCCACGTCCAGCGGGTGAAAGAGACCCTCTACGACTGCGATCGAGATGTGTTGCTCTTAAAAGTCGAGCAAGAGGTGGCCGCCTGCCATACAGGCCATCGGTCCTGTTTCTTTGAGCGGCTCCACCCGGTCCCCGGGGAGATCTCTCAGAAGGTCTTCGAACCCCAGGAGGTCTACGGTGGTTTGAAGGTCCTGGATCAGCTCTACCAGGTCATTCTGAGGCGGAAGGCGAATCCTCCTGGGGACTCCTATGTGGCGAAGCTCTTCGCCCAAGGCCAGGAGAAGATCATCAAGAAGCTGACCGAGGAGCTCACCGAGTTGATCCTCGCCTCCAAGGACGGGAAGAGGGAAGAGATCGTGTACGAGGCCGCTGACCTCCTGTTCCATTTCCTCGTCTTGTTGGGCTATCACGAGATCTCTCCGAGTGAGGTAGGGCGAGAATTGGGACGGCGCTTCGGGAAGAAGTCTGATGAGTATCGCAGAACATCGGGCGGGGCATAGGATGCCGGAGTGCCTGTTTTGTCGGATCGTGAAGGGAGATCTTCCCAGCCGAAAGGTCTACGAGGACGAGCTCACCTTCGCCTTTGACGACATCAATCCTAAGGCCCCCGTTCATATCCTCATCGTTCCCAAAATCCACCTACCCACCCTGGTTGACGCTGGCCCTTCCGAGCAGGAATTGCTGGGTCACCTCCTCTTGGCAGCAAACAAGATAGCCAAGGAGAAGGGGATCGACGGAAGAGGTTTCAGGCTCGTCTTGAACTGTAACCCGGAAGGGGGCCAGGTTGTGTACCACCTCCATATCCACCTCTTGGGGGGTCGGCAGATGCGTTGGCAGCCTGCTTAAGGGGTCTGATCAAGAGTGATTGGGCTCCCGGATGGTGGGAGGTCTCCTGATAGGAGGTTGCCTCATTCGAGGGCGGCCTTCGAACCACAGCTTGAGAAAACTATTGACAAACTTAAGGAAAAAATTCATAATGTTAGCTTTAGACTATTCTATTTTAGAGATGAGGAGGTAAGGGGGTGGAATAAGAATGCCGACCGTCGTCATCAGGGAGGACGAGTCCTTCGAGAGTGCCCTCAGACGCTTTAAGAAGCAGTGCGAGAAGGCAGGGGTGCTCTCCGAGCTCAGGAAGCGGGAGCACTACGAGAAGCCCAGCGTCCGCCGCAAGAAAAAGGCAATGGCTGCTCGCAAGAAGCTGCTCAAGCGCTTGAAGCTTTTCCAGCAGGAGTAGGAAGGGTGGGATTAAAGGCGCGACTTCAGCAGGATCTCAAGGACGCCATGCGGGCCAAGGACGAGCTTCGAGTCTCGGTCATCCGTCTTTTAAACGCCCTCATTAAGAACCGTGAGGTTGACAAAAGGAGGGAGCTTACCGAGACGGAGCTGCTGGAGGCCGTGGCCTTCTCCTCCAAGCTGCGAAGAGAGGCCATCGAGGAGTACCGCCGAGCCGGCCGGGAGGATCTGGCAGGGAAAGAGGAGGCCGAGCTCAGAATTTTAGAGCTGTATCTTCCACCGCCCTTATCGAAGGAGGAGCTCTTGCGAAAGGTGGAGGAGGTCATCGCTGATGTCGGGGCCTCCTCTCTGAAAGATATGGGCAAGGTGATGGCCCGTCTGATGCCGGAGATCCTGGGGAGGGTAGACGGACGTTTAGCGAGCGAGATGGTCAAAGAAGTGCTTTCGCGAGCCTCTTGAAGAGTCGGTCCGTTGAGGGATGGGTGAAGGGCAAGGGACTCTGAGACGAGTCCCTTGCTTTTTCTTCTCCTCTAACGCGAAGCGAGGGACGTGGACGCGCACTCGTTAGAGCTGTTGGAGTTTCCCGCCGTGCGGGAGATCTTGGCCGAAGAGGCTGCCTCCCCTTATGGTGTCAGGGCGGCCCTCGACCTCCACCCGCTCACGAGTTTTGAGGCGGCAGAGGCCGCGCTGGAGGAGACCGGTGAGGCCAGATTGCTCCTCGCTCAGGAGGACCTCTCGTTTCAAGGGGTCTTCGACTTAAGAAGCCACTTGAAAAGGGCACGGCTGGAGGGATCCTTTCTTACCCCTCAGGAACTTTTGGAGGTGGCCTCGACCCTCTCCGCCTGCCTCCGACTGAAGACGGCTATCCAACGCCTCTCTCCTGCCTACCCGCGCCTTCAACAAAAGGCCCGGCGGGTCGTTGCCCTTGATGCGCTGGTCGAGGGGATCCACTCGGCCATCGCGGAGGGGGGGTATGTCGTCGATACGGCCACCGAGCCCCTTCGTTCCCTTCGCGGGGAGATCCTCCGCCTGCGGGAAAAGATCCAGGCCCGGCTTCAGGCTCTCCTTGCGGCACCGTCATCTCAACCGGCCATCGCCGAGCCGCTGATCACGTTACGGAACGACCGGTACGTCATCCCGGTAAAATCCGGCTACCGCGCCTTCCTGAAGGGTGTGGTGCAGGATGCCTCCCAGAGCGGCCAGACCCTCTTCCTTGAACCGGAAGGGGTCGTCGAGCTGAACAACCAGCTCGTCAGGGTTCGCCGGATGGAGGAAGAAGAGGTCAAAAGGATCCTCTTACGCCTCACGGCCAAGGTCAGGCAGCATCTTCAGGAGATCGAGGAGACGTTAGCGGCCCTGGCCGAGGTGGACCTAACTCTCGCGAAGGCGAGGTTGGCCGATCGGTGGCGTGCTTCCAGGCCGAAGCTGGTGAGGGAGGGGAAGCTCCTCCTTTTAAAGGCCCGCCATCCCCTGCTCCTTGAACACCAGAGGCGGGGTCTAGGGTTTAGGGTTTGGGGTCTAGAGTCTGGGATCAAGAAAGGTGAAGAAGCGATCAACCCTATGCCCTATACCCTAGACCCTGGTATTTCGGAGGTGGTGCCCATTGATGTGTGGGTGGGGGAGGGTTTCAGGGCCTTGATCATCACCGGCCCGAATACCGGGGGGAAAACCGTCGCCCTGAAGACAGTAGGGCTTCTCTCGGTGATGGCCCTCTCGGGACTTCACATCCCTGCATCTCCTGATAGCCAGATCCCATTCTTCAGAGGGCTCTATGCCGACATCGGGGATGAGCAGAGCATCGAACAAAGCTTGAGCACCTTCTCCTCTCACCTCTCTCAACTCTTAAGGATGCTGGAGGCTGCCGATGAGGGATCCCTGCTCCTGTTGGACGAGCTGGGGGCGGGGACGGACCCGGCGGAAGGGGCAGCTCTCGGGATCGCCCTCCTGGAAAGCCTTCTGGCCAAGGGGGCCCTTGTTTTGGGCGCTACCCACCTGGATGCCATCAAGGCCTATGCTTTTACGCACCCTGAGATGGAGAACGCCTGCACGGAATTTGATCTTGACAGCTTGAGGCCCTTGTATAAATTATCCATAGGATTCACCGGTCGAAGCTATGCTATCGAGGTGGCGGAGCGGCTAGGGCTTCCGGTGCCTCTCGTCCAGAGGGCTCGGGAGCTTCTGGGGAAACGGGAGGAGGGGGTCCCCGTCCTTCTTGATCGGCTTCGGCAGGAACAGGATCGGCTCAAGGTCGAGCGGGACGCGTTGAAGCGGGTCCAGGAGGAGGCCGCCCGCCATAAGGCCCGCTATCTTGAGCTCCTGGCCGAGCTCCAGGCCAAGGAATCCCATCTCCACCGGGAGGCCAAAAGGCAGCTCCAAGAGCTGGTGGCCTCGGCCCGGAGGGAGGTGGAGCGGCTTGTGGCGGAGCTTCGGCGTCAGAAGGGGAGCCGCGAGGCTATCAAAGAGGTCCGGGAATCGTTGGAGGTCCTGGAGGCGGTGAACCTTCCTTCTTTCCTGGTGAAGGAGATGGAAGAGGTCCAGGCACCTCCCGTAGAGACCCCTTCCCCTGGGCAACGGGTCTGGATCAGACACTTGAAACAGGAGGGGATTGTGGTAGGCCCCGGCCCCCGGGGGATGGTGGAGGTTCAGCTTCCCCTTGGAAGGGTCAAAGTTCCACTCGAAACCCTCTCCTCCGTCAAGGAACGCCCCCAAACCTCGTCCTTCACGCCTTCATTCCTCATCCGTCCAGAAGAGGTGACGCTCTCCCCGGAGTTGAGCCTCCTTGGGATGACCACCGAGGAGGCGGTGAAGGTTGCAGAACGCTATCTGGACGATGCCTTTTTGGTCGGCTTGAAACGGGTCAAGATCATCCATGGGAAGGGAACGGGAGCCTTACGACGGGCCGTAGAGGAACTCTTAAAGCTCCATCCCCTGGTGGAGGGCTTCCGGTTGGCTGACTTCAATGACGGGGGGGTGGGGGCCACGGTCGTCGAGCTTCAGTCGAGGGGTGGATGAACGGCTTCATCCCAGAGGATGTGGTGGCTCAGGTGATCGCCGCGAACGACATCGTGGAGGTCATCCAGGGCTATCTGCCGTTGAAGTCGTCGGGCCGTCACTATAAAGCGCTTTGTCCCTTCCACGCCGAGAAGACGCCTTCCTTCGTCGTCAACCCGGAGAAGCAGATCTTCAAGTGCTTTGGCTGCGGGGAGGGGGGAGATGTCGTTACGTTCTTAATGAAGCAAGAGCGCTTCACCTTTCCCGAGGCGGTCAGGTACCTGGCGGGGCGTGCCGGCATTTCCCTCCCTTCGAAGAAGGGGACCCAAGAAGGGGAGGGGCGCTTAAAAATCTATGACGTTCATCCTCTGGCGTGTGACTATTTCAGGCAAAACCTCCGGCGGCCCGAAGGGGCCAAGGCGAGGGAGTATCTGGAGAGTCGGGGGGTTGGGGAAGAAGTTGCCGAGCGGTTCCTGCTGGGCTACACCCTTCCCGCATGGGATGGCCTCCTCCGGCATCTCGGCCAGCGGGGTTTTTCACCGCCTTTGCTGGAGCAAGCCGGCCTGGTCATTCCCCGCTCGGGGAAGCAGGGGTACTATGACCGCTTCCGGGATCGCTTGATGATCCCCATCCAGGATGGGAGCGGCCGGGTGATCGGTTTCGGCGGGAGGAGCCTGGATGGCTCTCTGCCCAAGTACCTGAACTCGCCGGAGACCTCCATCTACCGGAAGGGGAGTCACCTCTATGGCCTGAACTTGGCCGCCCCCCACATCCGGGAGAAAGGGTCTACCATTGTCGTCGAGGGCTACTTCGACCTGATCGCCCTCCACGTCCATGGGTTTGTGAATAGCGTGGCCGTGCTGGGCACGGCCCTGACGGGAGAGCAGGCGAGCCTCCTGGCCCGATATGCGAAGCGGGCTCTTCTCACCTTCGATCCCGATACAGCCGGATTAGCGGCGACAAGGCGTTTGGTGAAGGTCGCCGTTGGGGAGGGTCTCGAATGCTTGGTTGTTGATGACCTTCCTGAGGGCAAAGATCCCGATCAATTCATCCGAGAGCAAGGGGTCCAGGCCTTTGGTGAGGCCATCTCTCGAGCGAAGGACCTGGTCACGTTCTTGTTGGACCGGCGTGTCTCAGGTTTCGATCTCAGAACGATCGATGGGCAGGAGAAGGCGGTGAACGCCGCCTTGCCCCTTTTGGCCGCTGTCGAAAATCTGGTGATGCGATCCCGCTACGTCCAGGAATTGGCTCAGAAAGTTGGGATCTCCAATCTCGCGATTGTGGAGCAGTTGAACCGGTTGCTCGCTCAGGGGGAAAAGGGGCCTGACACGCCGCTTTATCCCCCGAAACCCAAGGCACCGGCCTCGGCCGAGTGGACCCTCCTCCATATCGCCCTCTACGATCAAGGTTTTCGGGAGCGGATCTTTGGGGTCCTGGAGCCGGAGGATTTTGTTGATCCGGTCCTGAAAAAGGTCTTCCTCGTTCAAAGACAGGCAGGCGGAGGGGAGGCTGGGGAAATCCCCATCAGTCAACAGGATCCCGATGTCAGGGAAGTACTCGCTGAGTTTTTGGCCACGGATCTTTCAGCCTACGAGGGGGTGTTGGACAAGGTGGTAGCCGATTGCCTCGATCGTGTGAAGGCCAGACGGGCGAGAAGGGAGTGGGAAGGGCTTCGGAAACGCCTGGTGGAGGCAGAGCGCTCCGGAGATCGGGAAACGGTCGAGCAGATCCTGAAGGGGTTCCAGCGTGGGAGGTGGGCCTCCTAAGGGTTGTTCCCTCTAACCGGGAAGGCTTTTCACCTGGGTTTTTGGTCCATGTGGTACTCCAGGCTTTTAGGGGGCTTTCATGTGAGAAAAATGGTGTTGGGGGGATGAGGGTCTACCGTAAGCAGGGGCCATCGCCCTCCACAGGGGAGGAACATCAGGTATGTCCGAAGAGGGGCTTAAGGGTGAGGTTGGAGCCCTGATCTTTGGAGGAAAGAAGGGATATTTCGAAATGAGCGACATTCTGCCAGAGGAGATGGAGTCGGAGCGGATCGACGACATCCTGGATCTCTTCGATGAGATGGATTTCGCGGTCCAGACGACCCAGGAGGCGAAGGCCGTGGAGGCCATCCCTGAAGCAGAAGTCCTTCCTGAAGAGGAAACCTCAGGGGTGGAGACGGACTTTGAGCCCTCCGGGGGGCGGACCGACGATCCGGTCAGGATGTACCTCCGCGAGATGGGGA
>JACQHM010000104.1 GCA_016199025.1 Candidatus Methylomirabilota bacterium
TCGCCGTCTGCGAGCAACTGGAAGGCCCCCAGAAGGGGAAGCGGCTCATCAGGCGGGATGTGATCCGGGTGGTCACCCCAGGCACCTTCTTCGAAGGCGAAGGGGAGCGCTTCTTAGCCGCCCTCCTCCCAGTGGAGGGAAAAGTGGGGATCGCCTTCTTGGAGCTGGCCACCGGGGACTTCTTCGCCGCCTCCGTTGAGCCCGAGGAGCTTCCCTCCCTCTTCGCCAAGTTTCAGACCAAAGAGGTTCTCCTCCCG
This sequence comes from Candidatus Methylomirabilota bacterium, assembly GCA_016199025.1. Taxonomy (GTDB): domain Bacteria; phylum Methylomirabilota; class Methylomirabilia; order Methylomirabilales; family JACQHM01; genus JACQHM01. The sequence goes on from JACQHM010000104.1 coordinate 258, forward strand.
GAGGGGAGGGAGGGGTGGGCGAATGACCTCGTTCCCTGGTTGGTCAAGGCCCCTTTCATCACGAAGCGCCCGAAGGAGGAGTTTTCAGGGGGAGGGGGTGGGTGGGGGTTTGGCTTCCCCGAAGGGGACCTGGGCCTTCAGGCGGCCGGGGCCCTCCTCCAATACGCCGCGGTGACCCAAAAGGCATTCCTCCCGCATGTCAAGGCCCTCAGGCCTTACCGGGGAAGGGAGTTCATGGGCCTAGACCCCCACACCCAGCGGAACCTGGAGTTGACGGAGGCCCTCTTCGAAGGCTCGGTGGAGGGGTCCCTCCTTTCCATCCTGGATCTGACGCTGACCGGGATGGGGCGCCGTCGGTTGAAGGAATGGGTGCTCCATCCGTTATTATCAGTGGGAGAGATCCGGCGAAGGCAGGATGCCGTGGAGGAGCTGGTCAGCCGCCAGGATCTCAGGGCCGAGCTTCGGGGCCTCCTCGCCAAGATCCTGGACATCGAGCGGCTCACCTCCCGGATCACCTCCGAGGTGGCAAGACCAAGGGATCTCCTCTCGTTAAAAGCTTCCCTTCTCCCTCTCCCAAGCCTCCATCAGCTCCTTCTGGGCGCAAAAGCCCCTCTGCTCGTCGAACTCGCCCAGGGGCTCGACCCCCTGGAGGATGTCTATCAGGAAATCCAGCGGGTCCTCTTAGATGAGCCTTCGACCCAACTCAAGGAGGGGGGGCTCATCAGGGATGGGGTCTCGAAAGAGCTGGACGAGCTTAAGGCGATCCAGACAAGCGGCCACCAATGGCTTTCGACCTTCGAGCGGGAAGAGCGGGAACGGACAGGGATCTCGAACCTCCGGGTCGGTTTCAACAAGGTCTTTGGGTACTACATCGAGGTCACCAAGGGGAACCTGAAATTCGTCCCGAAGGACTACATCCGCCGGCAGACCCTGGTAAACGCCGAGCGGTTTATTACGAGAGAGCTTCGGAGCTTCGAGGACCGGGTCCTCTCGGCAACTGAGAAGGGGAATCAACTAGAGTACGAGCTGTTCTGTGAGCTAAGAGGCTTCGTTGCCGCCAGGGCGGATCGCTTGAGAAAGTCGGCCGACGCCCTGGGGAGGCTGGATGCCCTCGTCTCTCTCGCCGAGGTGGCCGCCCGAAAGAAATGGGTCAAGCCCGAGGTGGACGAGGGCCCTTCGATCCAGATCGTTGAGGGCCGCCACCCTGTGGTGGAGGCCTCCTCCGAGGGCTTCGTCCCTAACGACCTTGACCTGGACGATAACCGGCGGGTGATCATCCTGACCGGCCCGAACGCCTCGGGCAAATCGACCTTTGTCCGCCAGGCGGCCCTCCAGGTCCTCCTGGCTCAGATGGGAAGCTTCGTCCCGGCCGAACGGACGAGGATCGGTCTCGTTGATCGGATCTTCACCCGGATCGGGGCCTTAGACTTTCTCGCCAAGGGCCTCTCCACCTTCATGGTGGAGATGCTGGAGACGGCGACGATCCTCCACCAGGCGACGCCTAGGAGCCTCGTCATCCTGGACGAGGTCGGGCGGGGGACCGGGACCTCCGATGGATTGGCCATCGCCCAGGCGGTGGTCGAGTTTTTGGCCGAGAAGGTGAAGGCCAAGACCCTCTTCACAACCCACCACCACGAACTGACGGCCTTAGCCGGCACCGTTTCAGGGGTCGTGAACGCCCGGTTGGAGGTGAGGGAAGCCCAGGGGGACGTGACCTTCCTCTATAAGGTCGTCCCCGGCGCGGCCCAGAAGAGCTACGGCCTCCATGTGGCAAAGCTCGCCGGCCTGCCCGAAGAGGTCCTCCGGCGGGCCGGGACGCTTCTTCAAGCGCTGGAGCAGGAGAGGGTGGCTGCACCATCGCCTGACCTGAAAGAAGAAAAGTCGAAAGAGGGAGGAACCTATGCCTCGACGATCGAGGCGAAGCTCCTGGCCCTCGATCCGCTCCGGATCACCCCGCTGGAAGCCCTCCTTTTCTTGACAGAGCTTCACGACCTGGCCTCGAAAGGCCATCCAGACGCGCATGAAGATCCACATCCTCCCCGTTGAGATCCGCCAGAAGATTGCCGCCGGCGAGGTCGTTGAGCGGCCGGCCAGCGTCGTCAAGGAGCTCATCGAGAATACTCTGGACGCGGAAGCGGAAACAATCCAGGTCGAGGTCCAGGAGGCCGGCCGTCGGCTCGTGAAGGTCACCGACGACGGCGTCGGGATGAGCCCCCAGGACGTCCCGCTCGCCTTCGAGCGCTTTGCGACCAGTAAAGTCTTCGAAGAGGGGGACATCTACGCCGTTAAAACTTTCGGCTTCCGGGGGGAGGCCCTCCCCAGCATCGCCGCTGTCTCCCGCGTCCGGCTCGTCACCCGGGAGCGGGGGGCCCTTTACGGGACCGAGGCGAAGGTCGAAGGGGGAAGGCTCGTCTCACTCCAGCAGGTGGGGGCACCTGTTGGGACGACCGTGGAGGTCTTCGATCTTTTCTTTAATACCCCTGCGAGGCGGAAGTTCTTACGAAGCTTCAGGACCGAGTACGGCCATCTCATAGGAGCCTTCACGAAGTTTGCCCTGGCCTTTCCGGAGAAACGCTTTACCTTGGTGTCAGAGGGTCGGGAGGTCTATGCGCTCCAACCCGGGTCTTTCCAGGATCGGATGCGGGCCCTCTTCGGCCAGGAGACCCTCGCCACGATGGAGGAGTTCAGCGCCGAAGGATCGTCGGGAAGGCTGTGGGGGTCTTTCGTTCCGGGTCAGGGTGAAAAGAAGCGGTCGTACTTCTTCGTGAATCGGCGGGCCGTGAAGAGCGCTGCCCTCTCCAGGGCCCTCCGGGATCATCTGAAGGAGCCTGGGATGGTCCTCCTCTTCCTGGAGGTCCCCCCTTCTTTTGTGGATGTCAACATCCATCCTGCCAAGGCTGAGGTCCGGTTCCAACAGGAGGAGGCGATCTACGTGCTGGTCCGACAGGGATTGGCGCGGCGGGCCTCGGGGTGGAAGGTCGAGGGGGTCGCCGAGAAGGTCGAAGCGTATCAAGCGGCTGAGTCCCGGTTCGTCTTGTTAGGCCAGCTCGAGGAGACCTTTCTCCTGGCCTTCTCCCA
>JACQHM010000109.1 GCA_016199025.1 Candidatus Methylomirabilota bacterium
CTCAAAATCCCGCGGAGCTTACGCTTCGTGCGGGTTCGACTCCCGCCCCCGGCACCATCAGGTTCCGGCACTTAGCCCTTCCAAGGTTCCCTCTGTTTCATTCCCCTGAAAGAGCCCGGTGTCAGTTTTGGTGCCAGTTCGTCTCACAGTCAAACGCTCCACCGCCTGCCGTTGGTGGGAGGAGGAGAGGTGGGAATACCTGAGAGTCATGGTCAGGGTCTTGTGGCCAAGGAGTTCTTGGACCGTTCGGAGGTCCACCCCGGCCATGACCAGCCGGGAGGCAAAGGTGTGCCGGAGGTCATGGAAGTGGAAATTCTCGATCCCGGCCCCCCGGACGGCCCGGGTGAAGGCGTGGGAGATCTCCCGGAGGGGTTGCCCGTTCTCCAGGGCGAAGGCGTAGGGGCTGAGGATCTCCCGCTCCCCCTGCCCTTTCTGGTGGGCGGCCTGGACCTGGGCCCGCCGCAGCTCCCGGAGGGTCTCCCGAACGACGCTGTTCATCGGCACCCGGCGGGTCTCCCCGTGCTTTGACCGGGGAATCGTCAAGATCCCGGCATGAAAGTCCACGTCCTGCCAGCGGAGCCCGGCCAGCTCTCCCCGGCGAAGGCCCGTATGGAGGGCGATGGTCACCAGGGGCTTGTAGCGGTCTGGCAGGACTCGGAAGAGTCGGGCCTCCTCCTCCTCGGCGAGATACCGGACTCGAACGTTGTCCTCCTGGAGGAGCTTCACCGGCTTGACCGGGTTTCGTTCAGCCTTCCCGTTCCGGATCGCCAGGTAAAAGACGGCCTTGAGGAGCCGGAGGTAGTGGTTCACGGTGGCCGGCTTCCTTCCCATCGCCGTCAGGTCCCGCTGGAAGGCTTCCACCTGTGGCGGGCTGATCTCCGCCAGGGCGTGCCCGCCGAACGCCTCCAGGAGCCGCTTCATTCGGAGCCCGTCATGGTAGGCGGAGCGTTTCCGAAGGTTGGCATGGTCGATCCAGTCCTTCGCCGCTTCCTCGAAAAGAATCGAGCGTTGTTTGAGCTTCTCCGGGAAAAACTTCCCCTCCCGGATCTCCGTCTTGCGCTTGCGGTACACCTCCACCGCCAGGCCCTTCGGCCCCACCTTCTCCCGGTGAAGCTGCCCATCGTGATCCACGTACCGGACCCACCAGTCCCCCCGCTTCCCCTGGTGAAGCTGGGACCCGTGGGGAGAGGGTCTGAAGAAAATCCCGCGTTCCTTCCGCATCATCGGCCTCCTTCTCCTTGGGTTGTGTCCTCATCACGTCCTCCTTGTGGCCCTGAAGCCCCTAGACGGCCCCAGGACGCCCGATCTCCCCGGAGGCCAAGCAACGGGATCGGACCGGCCTGCCCTCTGGCTCCCATTGCCGAGGTTCCACCCGGAGCCCTTCGACCACCTGCACCGTGCTCATGGCCTTCAGCGTGGCCTCTCCGACATGCTGTTTCGCCTTCGCGGTGTTGACGGTGATGCTCTGCCAGAAGGCCGGTTCTGGCACCAGGTCGGAGAAGGCCACAGGGTCTATGGTGAGCCGTTCGCTCTGGTACAACGTAGCCTTGAACGCGTGCCCTTCGGCCTTGCCTCCGTTGTGAGACAAGAGGACCTTGACCTGCTTGGTGAGGGCCTTCTCTTGCGCTTCGAGGGCCTTGAGGTGGGTCCTGACCTGCCCGAGCTCATCAATCAGGGTAGGTAGGAGAGGTAGGGCAGGGATGGTAGGCGCAAGTGTGGTTTGCCCTTGACCATCAGGGCTAGGGATGGTAACGTAAGGATGCATGGGCTACCTCCTTTCGCGGTGGGGGTTCATGCGTGACGGGTGAGAGCCCACACTCTCGCCCGTCGTTCGTTTTGGGACCTACCGCTTTCGTGCCTTCCCTCGTTCCCCCTTCGCTTCAAGAACCTCCTGGTATTTGGCGAAGAGGAGGTCTAACGCTTCTCGAACGAGGTCATTCTTCGGAATGCGCGTGGCTTCACGTAGGCGGGTCAATGTCTCCGCTTGGTGCGCCCACACCAGAAAACCGACTTTCACCAATGTCCTCTTTTCTGGCATCGCTCTCCCTCTCGGTCTTCTGTTCGGAAGCGTTCACTAGTTAAGATAAACCTCTCGCATCCCCATGTCAAGCGAAAAGTGCAGGCTCTGAGCAAATTTTTTGGGGGGGTTGGAGGCTTCGCCGAAGCCTCCTGATTTTCCTCGACACCTCTGGCCAGGGTGAGGTACATATCAGGCACGTTCCCGATAAAGGAGGGTCCGGCGTGGAGCTGGGGTGAATTGGAGCAGGCATCATCAGCATGCCATTGGAGGACCTATGGCCCTTCGGGTGGTAGTCTGCACCTGAAGGGTCTTCGCATTTCTCGGGGGGGATCTCTAATCAGGCTCTAGGCAGGACAGCAGAGCGGTAGAGGAGATGTTCATGAAAAAGACATTCAGCTTGGCGTGCACACTTCTGCTGATGCAGGGGTTTCTCTGGATACAACAGAACGTCCTTTCCTCTGACCATGACGGGGCGGGAGGGCGTGTGAGGCACGCGGCCGCTCAGGATACTGTCTGGGAAACACAGAAGCGTCCAGAAGTCAGGAGCCCTGAGCTTCCCGAAGGTTTGCTTTCTGCCGTTGGCGAGCTGGTTGGAAGAGAAAGGACAATCGAGCCGCGGATTGCATCGGTCCTCCAAAAGCTGGGCAAAACCCTGGTTCTCGAAAGCACGCGGGGGGCTAAGGAAGTGGAACTCTACCGAAGGATGGCACCAGCAGTCGTCTTGGTGCTGACGAATGAGGGCTTTGGTAGTGGCGCGATTCTTGATGGCCAGGGACACGTCATCACTAACTGGCATGTGGTCGGAGCCAACCCTCTGGTTGTTGTGGTGTTCAAGCCAAAGGACGGCACAGAACTGACAAAAGAGCTTGCCTTCTTGGCCACGGTTGAGAAGATCGATCAGGTCGCCGATTTGGCCCTCTTGAAGATCCACACACCACCTAAGACGTTTACGTACCTGCCTCTGGGAGATGTGTCAACCCTGGCGGTGGGACAGGATGTCTATGCGATTGGGCACCCCGAGGGAGAGGTGTGGACGTATACCAAAGGCATTATCAGTCAGATTCGACCCAACTATACCTGGTCCACAAACGAGGATGTTGTCCATCGCGCCAAGGTGATCCAGACCCAGACACCGGTGAACCCCGGAAGTTCCGGGGGACCTCTCCTTGATGACAGCGGAAGGCTCATCGGGATCAACTCCTTTCGAAGCCAGGGGGAAGGGCTCAATTACGCCGTGGCCGTTGATGAGATCCAAGCGTTCCTGAAGCGGGAGAGAAGCCGAGAGAGTCTCCTTCGCCAATCCAGGAAACCTCAATGCAAGGAAACCTACGACACCACAGGGCAGGGATGGACCAACATTGTGGGATGCTATACTCTCGCCAGCACCCCACCTCCTGATCTGTGGTTTGTCTACCGTGGCCCGAGGGGACCACTGGCCTATGGAGCCTTGGGGTCAGTGGTCAAAGGTGAGATTGATACGGTCATCAGCAGCCGAGACCAGCAATGGCAGAACCTAGAGTATTACATGGATGTTGATTGCAACGGGACCATTGATCTGATCGGGTACATGGACAAGGGAAGCGTGGAGATTGACCGCTACAGGGTTCCTGAAACGACCTTGCGCATGGTCACGCTGGCCAAGGAACTCGACAACGCTATAAAAAGAGGGGGAATCCCCTATTCGACACTTCGAGTCTGTCAATGAGCAGATATTGGCTTGCTGGAGGTCCGAGAGGGTCTGACATGCAACGATGTGCTAGGTCATCGTGGCGAACGAGATGGATCGTAGGGGCGGTTATGGCGATGGCCGCGCTAGACATTGGGACGGTCAACACCGTCCATTCTGAGATAGATCCAACACCTACCATGACGCCGCCCGTGTTAGCCCTGTATCGCGAAGGCGAAGCCGCCTTTCAAGCAGGGGACATGCGGAAAGCACGTGAGAAATTCCAGGCGACCTTGGAACAGGCCGGCGCACTTAGGGACGAAACGGGGATCGGGGCTAGTCTCGCCGCTCTTGGCTCTGTGCATCAGGCGTTGCAAGAGTATCCCCAAGCCCTCGAATCCTTCTCCGCAGCGCTGCCCTATTTTGCCCGAACAAAAAACCTCCCAGCCGAGTGGGAGACGCTCATGAGCATCGGCAAAGTGCACGACCAGATGGGCAACCATGCGAGCGCCATTGAAGCCTTCGACCGAGCCTTAGTCATCGGGGGAACACTCCTTGGGAAGGCGTCTGAGCAGGAGAAGCTTGTCATCTTACAGCATCGGGCAAAGGCCCTCTTGCTAAAAGCTCAGGCCCACGAAAAGTTAGGGCACTTGACCGAGGCGGTGGAAAGCTATCGCCAGGCCGCTGCTGATTTCCAGATAGTGGGGAACCTTGAGATGGCAGGGATTGGTCTGGAAATGGCAGCTACCATATCCCGTAAACAGATGCGTGCACCCCGGCAGGCGGCAACACTTTATGCTGAAGCCTCGGCTCTCCTTCAAGCAGCAGGGAAGGTAGCTGACGCGACCTGGGCCCGCTTGGAGCTTGGGTGGTCTCACTATGAGGCAGGGAATGATCAGGAGGCACTGGCAGCCTTCACCGAGGTTATCGAGGTAGCCGAACGCGAGAGGTTGCCTAAGTTTGTCGTCTACGGATATGAGCAATTAGGGGCGGTCTTCGAGAGCCTCGGCGAGTTTGAGCAGGCTCTTACACATTATCAGACTGCGCTACAACGGCTCCAAGAAGGCGACTGGAAGGGTGATCCGACCTCAGAGCCGTGGATCTTGGTCCAGAAGGGAAAGATTTACCGGGTATTGAGTCAGCATGAGGAAGCTATCGAGCATTTCCGCCAAGCAGCCGTGAAGTACCGGGAAGCGCAGGAGGCGAAAGGCGAGGCCGAAGCCTTGACCCAGCTCGCGGAGATCTTCTATTGGCTGGGGGACGGCAAGGCAACGATCCAGTATTACAAGCAGGCCCTAGAGCTATACAAGGCCGCAGGCGATCTCCCCAAACAGGTTGAAGCTCTGGCTGCACTGCAAGAATTAGGTTTACTCGGGGGTGGGATGTCAAGTATTGAGATTCATGAATATCTTGTAGAAGGGGGAAAGCTGGTAGAAGAGTTGGTGAAGAAAGAACAAAAGTTAATGGCCTCGGTTTGGGGGAAAGCCAGCCAGGACAAACCTTCTATGGAGGAGGCTCAACAGCTCTTGGAGGAGTGGCAAAAGACAGTGCCGGTTGAATACCGCATGGCAATAGGAACCTTTGCTCAGAAGATGGGGAAGGTTCAACTTGAAATCACAAGAGAACTCCAGGCAGCGATTGACATGTTCAACTTAGCGTTTGTATACCATGCAAGTCTGCCAGTAAATCGAGACACCACTATTGAGAAGGCCAAAGACTTGTACTGGTTGGCAGAGGCTTTCCGCCAGAAAGGTAAACTCAACTCGGCCCTTGTACTATTTCGCGGCCTAGAGAGGATGGTGCGCCCATTGCGGACGCCGGAAATCCACCATGTCTATGCCGGACTAGCCCGGACGTATGCGGACCTGGGGGATACAGACAACGCAGTGCACTCCTACAAAGAGGGTCTGGCAACGCTCGAGTCCACCCAGGGTCAGCAAGTCACCGAGGAGATCAAAATGGATGTCCTGGAGGGAGCGTTGTGGGCCTACCGGGGCTTCGTGCCCCTGCTACTTGACCTGTATCGAAAGACCAAGGAGGAGCGGTATCTCCATGAAGCGTTTCACTACCATGAACGAGGGAGGGCACGAGCCTTCTTAGAGCTGCTGAGCAAGGCCCGGATAACTCGTCTGGGGGGAGAAGTAGGGGAGCTGGCAGCCAAGGAAGAGGAGATCCGTCGTCAGATCACCCGGATCCACCACCAGCTTCGGGCTCCCAAACTGGACGAAACCGAAGAGGCTCACCTTCTGGATCAACTCGACCACCTCCGGGAAAGCTGGCACACCCTGCAACGGGAAGCTGCACAACAAAGCCCACGGTATGCGCAGCTCATCTCCCCCCGTATAGTGACAGTTGCAGAAGTCCAATCCGTCCTCGATGACGATGCCGTGTTGTTGGAGTACTCTACGGGCCCTGAACGCTCAATCCTGTGGGCCATCACGAAAGACCAGGCCCACGCTTACACCCTACCCGGTCGAGAAGTTGTGCCTACCTTAGAAGCCTACCTCAAGACTCTGCGGGAACCCTTGATGGCGGTGGACGAAGTGTCCCGGCATGTGCGTCTTGGTCAACAACTGTATGAGGGACTCGTGTGGCCAGCCGAGCAACAGCTTCGTGGGAAGAAACATCTCATCATTGTGCCAGATGGTCTGCTGTATTATCTCCCGTTTGAAACGTTGATTCTCCCAGATTCCCAAGGCCGAGCAAAGGCTCCTGAAAGCCTTGCAGAGGTTCCCTATCTGGTCAAGCAGTTCCAGGTGACCTACGTTCCCTCTGCGTCCATTCTCGTGACACAATACCGGGAGCAGAGTTCCCGAGACCGAAAGACGCAGCTTCCTTTGGCAGCCTTTGGCGATCCGGTTTACGGAGAGGCAAGATTCACAGCCGATCCAGACAGTGAGACGGGACAAGTGACACATCTGAAGTTACGTGGCATCCTGCTGAACCGCCTGGAGTTCTCCGGCGATGAGGTGCGCCGCATTGCCCAGATTTGGGGTATCCCCCTGGATTCGGCCCACATCAACCTGCGGGACCGGGCTACTGTCGAGCGTGTGCGGGAGTTGGATCTCTCCCAGTATCGCCTGCTGCATTTTGCGACCCATGCGGTGCTAGGCGATGAAGTCCGGTGGGCAACCCAGCCGGCGTTGGTCTTGTCACATGGCCGTGGCGAAAAAGGGAACACCTATGGCCTCCTGCCAATGACCGATATTCTAGGGTTGAAGCTCAATGCAGAACTGGTGGTGCTATCGGCATGCAACACAGGGTTGGGGGAGCTACGGGGGGGTGAAGGCATCGTGGGGTTGACCCGAGCGTTTCTGTACGCTGGTGCCTCCGCCGTGATGGTCAGTTTGTGGCGAGTGGAGGACCAGTCCACCAGCTTCCTGATGGAACGATTCTACCAGCGGCTAAAGCAGGGGGAAGGCAAAGCTGAGGCACTGCGACAGGCCAAGCTAGAAGTGCTTCATACTACTGTGGATCTGAAAGCTATCGGGATGCGCCAGCCTTTGTCGTCCCCGTTTTATTGGGCTCCTTTCATCTTGGTCGGAGCTTGGGACTGAGGATCCCATTCAGCTTGCCCACGAGGTTGGGTGTACTCGGTGTTCTCACCTAGGTTTCTCCAGGGTCTATATGCGACCTCCCTTCCAATTCCTTAACCCGGATACTTTCCCTGCTCCCCAGCTTTGGCCGTCTATTCTGCCTGTGGCCTGCCACTGTACCCGGATCCGCCAGGCGGCCTGTCCCGATGCTTGTCGGTGGGGATCCAGTTTGAACGCTTGCACGACCAAGATCGGCACCGGCCAGAGGTTTCCACGCTACTCGGCCCGTCAGGACCGATGGAGGGAGATCCGGCCCAGCACCTCCGCCTCTGCGTCCTCTTCATGCTGACCGGCCTCGTCGGCCTCCTCCAGCCCACTTGAGAACTTGATGACAATCGGTTGCGGGGTCTGGACCTTCACCGTTTCCACGGGCTTCCCATCCAGGTAGTACGCCGCAAGCTGGAAGTAGGGGAAGGCGTCTCGCCCCCCTTTCGCCAGTGTGCGTCGGATCGCCTCTTTCCAGGTCTCGTAATCAGTCTGCCCCAGCTCCTCAAAGACCGCCTTAATCGAGGCTTTGACACTGCGGGGCACGTGGTCCTTCGCCCCTTTCGGGCGTCCCTGGGGATTGCCAGACACCCCTTTGGGCCATGAGGTACGACGGACCTTCCTCATCCCTCTCACCTCCTGTTGTGCATCTGTTCTCGCCTGTGACCCCCTGACCTTTTCAGGCTGTTCAACACTGTTCAACACTTCCCCATCCAGGGTCACGAGACCTCCGTGATCCAGGCCGGGTACTGCCACGCCAACCCCTTCAAGACCGTCCCATCCTTGGGCACCGAGGTTTCCAGGGTTAGGGGGCCGGTGAAGGTCAAGAGTGGGGCTGTGCCCACCAAGAGGGTGACCGGGTTAGCAGGATTGGCGATCCGGAAGCGCCGGCGGGGAAGACTCCCCGCTCGGGCCTCACGCTTGACCGCCCGCTCCCCCTGGCGATACCGGCGGAAACACCCCTTGCCCCACCGTTGCCCAGGGTAGGCCGGTTCCTGTCCACAGCGAGAGCAGGGCTTGACCAGGGGGGCGCGAGGTGTGTCCATCGCCTATGCCGCCTTCCCCTTCGCTCCCGGCTTACCCTCCTGGTTCACCTTCCCCAGAACCTTGAGGAGGTCCCCCAGGTCTTCCACCGCCAGGCAGACGCCTTTCTTGGTCGGCCTCGGCTCACTCCCGTCACTGGGCTTGTAAAAGACCCGGATATCCACGTAGCGTTTCCCCTTGAACACGGTCCGGGTAACATGGATTTCTTCCAGAGCGTTCTTCGGGAGTACGGCCACCAGGTCACTCATGCCTCAGTCCTCCCTTGCCCCGGTCCTGGAAGTCCCTGGCCTCTCGCCCTTGCCAGGTCTCTCGCCGCTTCAGGGCCTTCCCCCGCCGGAGCCCCTTGGCATACTCCTGAGGGGTCAAGAGGAGGAGACAACCTTTCGGGAGGGGGATCCGGAGGTAAGCCGGTGGCCTCCTCTCAGGCGTCCTCACCTCAGGACCCCCCCGACCCGTCGAGATGCAGCTCCCCCGGCTCCTGGCAGAAAGGGCATCGGCCGGTCTCCGCATGGAATCGCCGGGCTTCCTCCCGGTGGAGGGCCTGGGCCACCAGGGGTGGGAGCAAAGACTCCTGGAGCAGGACCTCAGCAAGGGCCTGGTCATAGGTGGCCTGGGGAGCATCGGGAGGGAGGGTCCAGAGGTGCCAGAGGGCCTGGCGGTAGGCCGCTCCAGGGCCGGCCGCAACGGGGAGGGGGATCTCCTGGGGCTCCGGCGTCGGGGGGAGCCCCTTCCTGCGCCGCTCTGCCTCCCGCATTTCCCGGGCGATGGCCAGGGCTTTCTTGGCCAGGTCAGGCATCAACAAGCCTCCTTTTCCGTTTCCCCTGGTTTCAATCCGTAGATGTGTAGAGAATGCAGACGGGACGTGGATTCTCTACACTTTGGGATGTGTAGAGCCTCTACGCTTCCCAATCCGTAGAGAATGCAGACGGGACGCGGGTTCTCTACACATCTACGCTTCAAAATGGGGGGAAGTGAAGAGAACAAGTTCTTCACGGTTCCTTCGCCTCCTCTCCCCGGTGGACCTCTTCTCCATAGCGGGCCTTGAGGTCGGCGAGGATCTCCTGGGTGATGACGTAAGCTCTGACACTTCGCCCCTCACTCCAACGCCAACCAGAACATAACCCAAGGGGGTTGAGAAGACCAGCGAGGCTCCTGGTGGACTTCACCCACTCGAAGCCCTTGGCCTGAAGAAATTTCAGAAGGTCCGAAGGGGTGAACGTCTCCCGTCCCTCTGCCTCGACTAGGCTTCCAAGGCCCTCCACAAGCCTAGCTGTCACGGTATCCCCCTCGTCCCGAACACCAGCCAAATCACGGGCGAGGACTGTCAGCGTATCAGCAAAACCTCCCACCTCCCCCACCTCCCGCGCTTCAGCATCGGCGAGGAGAGCGATGGACAGGAGGGGCTCCCACAGGTCCCGAGCCCGGTCGTCTAGGTCCTCTAGACCAGGAAAGTCGTCGGCCTCATAGACCTCCGCTAGCTCACCAGCATGGGTCAAGCTCCAAATGTAGCAATCATCACGCAACCGTTGCGCTTCGGCTTCCAGGCGGCCAGGGGAGAAGCGTTCAACGGGTTCGCTTTTGAGTTTACGAGTCATGAAGATGATGAGGCTCCGATCCTCGAGGGTGTCAGCAAGCTGGGAGATACCGGCCAGCGCCCGGGGGCAGTAGGTCGGGAAGCTCACCTCCTCAAAGCGGTCTCCCCGCTTCTCCATCCGGCTGACGCTTCCCCCGCGTTCGAAGCCAGAATTCAAGACGGCCAAGAGACCGGCGAAGACCTCCTTGTCTCCTCGTAAATGCTCTACCTCATCCTGTAGCAGTGTCCCCCCGTTCTTGGACGGTCCCCGGAAAAGCTGGGCCTCGGTGGGGTTCGTCGTTCGAGAGGAAGCGTTGAAGCAGACAAGGGAGAGTAGATCCAGGACACGGCTCTTGCCGCAACGCTTGACGGGCGAACGAAGCGCCATGTACGGGAAGGCCCGAAAAATCTTGTACACGTAGGTCCCCAATGTCCACGTCGCGAGAAACAGGGGGATCCTGGCATCCCGAAAGATGACGAACCGCCGGAAGTATGTTTCCAGCGTCCTCAGGACGGCATGTCCCTCAATAGAGGCTCCACTGAGGAAAGCGAGGATGTCCTCCCTGGAGAAGCGGCAGAGGTCGAAGCCTCGATTGTCCAGGGTGAGGCCGTCGGGAAGCTCGTCGGCTTGGATGAGTTTTCGCTCCGAGGTGACTAGGAGAAGATCATCTCCCGCCAGGACCCCGTAGAAGGCTCCGTTCGCGCGCACGCGCGGGAAGAAGAACGCCAGCACGAACACGCCCAGCAATCCCCCATAGAAAAAAGATCCCACCCGGTTCACCGCTTCAATCAGCGCCCCCAGGTACCTCCCGAACTCGGCGGTGAGGACGGCATAGCCGCCCC
>JACQHM010000114.1 GCA_016199025.1 Candidatus Methylomirabilota bacterium
CAATGGAGCCAGCGTGATCTGGGCGTAGTAGGACTTGGACGCCCAGGCGTGGCTGTACTCCGGTCGGTACGTCACGACCAGCAGCACGCGGTGAAGTCGAAGGCTCTCGACGAGACCGTCGAGGAAGGCCTGGGTCTCGGTGTCGATCCAGTGGAGGTCCTCGAAGACCAAGATGAGAGGCTGGACCTGGCTCTCACGGAGCAGGAGGCGCTTGACAGCGTCCAACATGCGCTGGCGACGTTGGATCGGATCGAGGGCCTGCCACAGGGGCTCCTCCACCGGCACGTCCAGGAGCGCAATAAAGGCCGGGAGGGTCGGCTCCAGGGCCCGATCCAAAGTAAGGAGCTTGCCGGTGAGCTTCTCGCGGATCTTCCGGTGATCATCGCGATCCTCGATCTGGAAGTAGACCTTAAGAAGGTCAATCACGGGGAGGTAAGGGGTTGCCTTGCCATAGGAGACCGAGCTACTTTCCAAGATCAGCCACCCCTGAGTCCGAGGCGAATGGGTGAACTCCCAGACGAGGCGGGACTTGCCCACCCCGGGCTCCCCGACGAGGGCCACGACCTGGCCGTGGCCGGTGAGGGCCTTTTCCAGGGCCTGACGGAGGGCCTCAAGCTCAGTCTGGCGTCCCACGAAGCGGGTGAGCCCACGGGCCGCAGCCGCCTGCATGCGCGTCCGGGTAGGGGAGGCGCCGATCAATTCGAACACCTCCACCGGATCTGTTAATCCCTTGACGGGGATGGGGCCTAGAGATGTGACCTGGATGAACCCCTCTGCCAACCGGAGGGCTTCGGCGGTCAGCCGGATAGTTCCGGGAGTTGCAAGCTGTTCCATCCGGGCCGCCAGATGGGTGGTCTGGCCAATGGCGGAATAGTCCATGTGGAGATCGTTCCCGATGGCGCGGACCACCACCTCGCCCGAGTTCAAGCCCACCCGGATCTGGACCTCGATCCCATACGTCCGGCGAACCTCTCCGGTGTACCTGCGGATCCCCTCCTGCATCGCCAGGGCAGCGTAGCAGGCCCGGACCGCGTGATCCTCATGGGCAATCGGCGCGCCAAACAGGGCCATGATGCCGTCACCCAGGATCTGGTTCACCGTCCCCTCGTAACGGTGAACCGCTTTCATCATGCGCTCCAACACCGGATCGAGAATCTTCCGCGCCTCTTCGGGATCGCGGTCGGCCAGCAGCTCCATGGAGCCCTTCATGTCGGCGAAGAGCACGGTGACCAGCTTCCGCTCCCCTTCGAGGGCACTCTTCGAGGTAAGGATCTTCTCGATAAGGTGCTTCGGCGTGTAGGATTGGGGCGTGGCTGAGCGGATGTCGGGCTGGGGAGGTGAAGGGATGGTGAGCGGTTTCCCGCAGGCCTTACAAAACCGGCTGTCGGCAGCATTCGATGTCCGGCAGGCCGAGCAGATCACCTCCAGCAATCTGCCACAGCCGGTGCAGAACCTGGCATCAGATGGATTCTCTCGCTGGCAATGCGGGCAGGTCATTTTCGACGGCTATTCCGGTTCCAGGCGTTTCCTGGCGAGGGTTAGCGATCGTATGAGGGGGATCTCCCGCTTGTCCAGCTCAGCCTGAAAGTCCCAGTACTGAAGTCCGGCAAGCGCGGCAGCTTCTCGAAACGACGTCCCTTCTCTGAACTTTTGAACGGCCAGCTCGATCCGTTCCTCGTAAAGGGCTTTCTTCAGCAACTGGCGGATGGCCGTGGACCGATCTTCAGCCCGAAGCTCAGCAAAACGATCCACCTCATCCAAGAGCTCTTTGTCGATCATCACATTGGTCCGGATCAAGTCTTTACCTTTGAGCATGTCTCGCCCCTTCCATGATGTAGAGTTCAGCCAGGCGGGCGCTTATCCGGTTCTCCAGCACCAGCCCTCGTATTTCTGAACGTTTACTCTTTGACAATCCTTCCTTCACTCTGCTATGCTGGACCCAATACACAATCTGTGATCCACAGAGTATGTGGCAAATTTTCTTCGCCAAAGCACAAAGCAACCTTCAGGCAGCAGAACGCGACCGATCGCATAGTGCCTTTGATCCTTGCGTCAGTCGTGCATACTTTGCCGCCTTCCAAGCCGCGATTGCTGCTCTCCTCGCTCTCACTGACTACCGGAGAAGAGGCCAGTACTGGGACCATGGCGAGATCGCTGCAGAATTTGCCCGGCGGCTTATCCGTCAGCGAAAGATCTTCGGAGGTGAGATGGCCAGCATCCTGGATGACCTAAAGACCCGCAGACACCAGGCTGACTATAGCACGTTTTCCATGAGCGAGAAAATTGCCCAGCGTGCGCTGGACAAGTCCAGGAAACTCGTTGAGCTGATTGAGGCAGCGCTGGAGTCCACAGGAGGCGGATGATGAATCCAGAGAGTCCCATCAGTCCAAACATGCCGTTTTTTGACACCCTTTCACTCCCTGCCCAGTTGGCGGTCGGACAGTATCTCGAGGCGATGAAACGGCTTTATCCTGACCTGGCCGATCGAGCTGTTGCTGGGCCCGGCAATGAAGGCACCGTTTATGTGTATGTCCCGTTCCCCCACGATGACGCGCGGAATATCGAGATCCATGAGGCCATGGCAGAGGTCGGTGCCCAAACCGTGGCCGATACGGGTATCGTGATTGTCCTGATGCCTTCGTCCCCATAACCTCCCTCCGTTCCGTCCTTGTAGGGGAACCCCTACGCTTTTCTCCTTGAGGCATCATTCCGCCTGCGCCAGGGCGGCCTCAGCCCTAGTCAGCCAGAAGGTCATCTCCATCGAGCGGAACAGCTCGATAGCGGCGGAGAGTTCGGAGCGGGCCTGTTCCACTCGTCCCACCTTAGAATACAGCGTGCCCAAGCCGAAGTGGCAATGGGCTTGGAGCGGGCGCATCCCGAGTTCTTGGGCCAGCGCCATGGCCTGACGGTAGAAGTCCTCGGCCTTCTCGACATCCAAAGGCTCTTGATGCGAGTGGATCTCGCCGAGAAGCCGGAGGGCATACGCCTGGTGTCCCCGTTCCTGGTGCGCACGCGAGAGATCGAGGGCATGCGAGGCCCAGGGCACCTTCAAGCACAGGAATCGCCTTGTGAAATTCCCCTTTGCAGAGATAAAGTTGGCCGAGTCCCCAATACGCAAAGAAAAAGATGAACGGCTGATCGACCGCCTCGGCAATCCGGACCGCTTCTTCTCCACGGGCGATCCCCTCATCAAACTCGCCGAGTTCCGAAAGGCACCGGACTAACCATGTACGAGACATAACGGACGGAGGGGCGGCCAGGCCGAAATACTCACGAGTCAGATCGCCTTCCAGGGACGCCACGTTCCTTCTGAGGAAGTCGATAGCCCGGCGATAGTCGCCTAGGGCGAGGTGAGCCTGGCCCAAGTAGTTATTCGCCGTGACCTGGAGGCCGAAATCTCCAAGGGCAGTGGCGATGGCCAGGGCGCGCTGACCGGACTCGACGGCGCGGTCATGATCGCCTATCATGGTTAAACAGAGGGCCATCATGGAGGAGATCCTGCTAAGCCGGCGTCGATCGTCCAGGATTTCGGCAGGGGTTTCGGCCTCGCGAAGGTAGTCGAGGATCCGCCTGAATTCTCCTAGCGGAGCGAGCGAGTTGCGAAGGTCGAACCGGAGATCGATGGCCTGCTCGATCGTGTCACGACTTTCGGGGAGATGCTTGAGGGCCGCCAGCGCTTGGTCAAACCACGCGACCGCTTCCCGGTAGGCCGAGCGTCCAAAAGCCTTAGCACCTGCCTGACGCACGTAGACGAGAGCCTTCTCCCAGATCTCGCCCCGGAGAGCGTGGTGGGCAAGCCGCTCCACCTGCTCAGCCAGCCGGTCGGGATAGAGCCGCTCGATGGCGTCAACGATCCGGGCATGGAGGGTGCACCGCCGTTCTTGGAGGAGGCTC
>JACQHM010000112.1 GCA_016199025.1 Candidatus Methylomirabilota bacterium
CACCTGCCCACACCAGGACGACCTTCAAGAACCAGGACATAGCCCTCCTCCACACTCTGAAGACAGCTTTCAGCCGCCAACTTTCAGCATTTTCGATTTGAGATTGCGGATTTGGGATTTGGGAAGTATGCACCTGTCTTTAAATCCGAAATCCGAAATCGACAATCTGCAATCTGCTGATAGCTTCTGGCTGAACACCTACCTTGTGGATGCAAAGAACGAAGATGAAATGAGGAAGAAACTCTAAGGAAGGGTTAAATCAGATAGGAGAGGTGGAGCTTATAGAGCTTCGCTGAAGCCTTGTCCTGAGAGAGCGATCCTGTAAGGAAGGCCGGGAGGTCCTCGGCCATTTCCAGCCCCTCTCCTCCGATCTCCTGAGCTTGGAAGATCACCCGAGAGGCCGAAGATGCCTCATCGCTTCGGCCGAGAAGCTTGATCCGCTGGAGGGCGGTGGTCAGAACCGGCTGGTCGTCTTCGCAGGTGCCCAGATGGTCAGCATGGTCGGCCGCTCCTTGGAGGTGCTCGGCATGGTGGCGGGCCTGCTCGGGGCTGGTCACCGGGGAACAGATCAACGTTGCCCCCAAGACAAGCACCAGCAGGAAAAACGAAAGTCCCTGTTTCTGTTTCATCATGTTCACCTGTATAGTAACTATTTTCCAGTTTGTCGGCAAAGTCAAGCGAAAACAACAGGGGTTCTTTTTTCTTGACAGGGGACAAGGGGTTGCCGTAAGCTGCTACATAGCGTAGCTGATTTGGGTGGAGGAAAGGGCCATGAGCGAACTTGGCCGGTGGTGGTATCATGTCTTAAGCCAACTGAGCTTAAGCGTCAGCGCCCCTTTCTACGCCCTGGCCGATCGGGTCGAGCTTCCCCTCTTGAGCGCCCTCCTCTTCGGGCTCATAGGAGCCCTCTCCCCCTGCCAGCTCACGACCAATGCCAGCGCCATGGCGTATGTCTCCCGGCGGCTGGGAGAAGCGAGGATCGCGTGGAAAGAGACGGTGGCCTTCACATTGGGGAAGGTGCTGGTCTACACAATCGTGGGCGGATTGGTCATCCTTGCCGGGATAGAGCTGGAGGCAGCCTCCATCCCCGTCGTCAAGGCGGCCCGAAAGGCCGTGGGCCCCCTCCTGATCGTGATCGGCCTCTCATTTCTGGGCCTCTTTCGGCTCAAAGGATCGGTCGGCGAAGGCTTCCGTGCCTGGCTGAAGGCCAGGATCCCGCAGCAGGGGGTCCTGGGTGCCTTCCTGATGGGGATCGCGTTCTCCTTCGCCTTTTGCCCGACCCTTTTCTGGCTCTTCTTTGGCCTGACGATCCCCCTGGGCCTCGGGACGAGCGGGGGATTGATCTATCCAGGAATCTTTGCCCTGGGGACGACCCTCCCCCTGTTGGCCTTTACGGCTCTCTTCTCTTTTAGCTCCCAATGGGCTGAGGCCTCTTTGAAGCGCTCGACGGCGGTCCATCGCTTGCTCTCCCGAATCGTCGGCATCATCTTTGTCGTCATGGGCATGAACGATACATTCACCTATTGGGCGTTATAAGGGGAGGATGTGCTGTACGTCTCCACGTTCACCGCGGACATCTACAAATCGACCGACGGAGGGCGCCGGTGGCAGCCCCTGGCGAAACAGGGACGGCCCACCGTCCCCGACTAAGCGGGCCGTCCCGAGTTTTCTTCTTGACATGTGACAAACAGTCGTCGTAATCTGTTACAAAGCGTAGCAGTTTATCGGATGAAGAAGGAGGAGGGATGGCAGGCCGGTGGGCCTTTGTCTTTAAACCCCACGAAAGTGGGCTTCGGAAGGTCTTCGGGGAACTCGAGGCCGAGATCATGGAGATCCTGTGGCGCCGCCGACGGGCCAGCGTGGCGGAAGTCCTCGAGGAGCTGAAGATGGATCGGGAGCTGGCCTATACGACCGTGAAGACGGTGATGGGCCGCCTGGCGGAGAAGGGCTATCTCCAGCGGAAGGCAGAGGGGAAAGCCTATATCTACGAGCCGGTCACCGGTCGGGACGAGTTCCTCCGGCAGGTCAGCCAAGAAGTCCTGCAAGGGCTGGTCGCCGACTTCGCCGAACCCCTGGTGGCGCACCTGGTCGAACTCGCAAGGGGGCAGGATCGCACGATCTTGAAGCGGCTCCAGGCCTTCATCGCCGAGCGTCGAAAGGCGGGACGGAAATCATGAAGGCCATGACCCTCCAGGCAAAGGATCCCTCGCGCCTCCCTTTCCTCGTCCTGCTCGGCCTGGGGGCGCTGCCCCTGGCGGCCCTGGTGGTGGCCGTAGGCGCCATGGCCAAGAGAGAGCTTCCGGCCACCCTCATCGACGCCTGTGTGCACCTGATGGATGCGGCCCTGGCCATCGTCCGATCCCATTTCCCGTTCCATCCGATCACCACCTGGGCGGTCATCCTGGTCGGCGCCTCCTTCCTTTGGGCGTTTTTGCGGGCGACGGCCTCTCTCCTAAGTGGCAGGACGCTCTGCAAGCGCTTGGAGCCGTACCGGGCCGATCGATGGGCCAAGCTGGATCAGGTGCTTGACAGCGCCCCGGCCCTGAAGGCGATGCGCCTCCAAACCCTCGAAACCTTCAGACCTCTCGCCTTCACTGCCGGCTTCTTCCGGCCCGTGGTGTGCATCTCGGCCGGGCTCGTTGATCTCCTCTCGGAGGGGGAGCTCCGTGCGGTCCTCTTCCACGAGCGGGCCCATGCCAAACGGCGGGACCCTCTTTGCTTCTGGATCGTCCGGCTCCTGAAGGATGCGCTGTGGTTCCTCCCCATGGCTCGGCTGCTGGCCGCGGCCGTCGCTGATCTGGCCGAGCAGGCGGCGGATGATCACGCCCTGATGGCTGATGCCACCCGTCTGGATCTGGCGGAGGCCATCGTCAAAACGGCCATGGGGGGCTTGGCATTAGAGCTGAAGGGGGCCGCCTTGCTTCAGGGTCGCCTCTCCATCGAGGAGCGGGTGATGCGCCTCTTGACTCCAGAGCGTTCGTTGTCGCCGGGGGTCTCGGCCCGACGGGTGGTCGTAAGCGGGATCGCCCTCGTTGTCCTGGTCGGGGCGCTCATGGGCCCATCCCTGGCCGATCCGGCATGGCATTCTCAGGGCCATGGGTTCTCGCTTAAAGGTGGGATAACCTGTCACCTCCCGAGCCAACCATAAGGGTCGAGAGGGATTGGTCAACTCCAGTGGACATACCCTCCTCCTCGTTCACCTCCTGTCTCGTCCAGGCCCGCCTTGTAGGACTGCTCCTCACGTGCTCCCCGTCTCCACAAAACGAAGGGGCATCCCTTCGGCGGCGTTTTGGCGGTTCGAGTGCTCTTGGCCGACCTTAAGGAGCAATCGCGATCCCTCGGCCGGGGGGCTCTTTGGCCGGCCCGGCTGAGGTGTCACACCAAGGAGGATCCGATGAGCAAGAGCCTTCCCCGACTCATGTTCTTGACAATGTTGGTGGTTCTGCTGGCCTTCGGCATCATGGATGTCCTGGCGCAGCAGGTGAAGCCGACGGGGGTCACGAAGATCATCACCCTGGTCGGGGGGATGGTCACCACGGACCATCTGGAGATCAACCGTGGAGACACGGTGGTCTGGGCGTCGATTGATCAGCCGGCCATGGTGTACTTCGCCGAGGGTACTCCGGTGAAGCTGGCCTGTGTTGCTCCCACCCGGTTCTATCTGAACGAGGAGGGGGCGTACACCACAGGAGTCATCCCACAGGGCGGCACGGCCAGCCTCTGCTTCATCGAGCCGGGCACCTTCGACTACGCGGTGTTCTTTCGGGGAGGCATCGAGGCCGGCGGTCGCATCGCCCCTAGGCCAAGCGTGCCGGCAGGGCGGGTCGTCGTCAAGTAGGTCCCCCGGAAAGGGCTTGAGGAACAGGAGCTGCTAGGGAGGGGTGAAGGAGGTCGGCTTCCGGGACTGGACCGATCCCGACTCGCGGAAGAAGCTGGAGGCGCTGCTCCGCTAAGCAAGGGCTTTGTCACCCCAGCCCTCGGCCTGGAGAAGATCAGGAGGAGGAATGCCCATGACCACGAAACGCGTTGAGCTGCCCGTCCAGGGCATGAGCTGCGGAAGCTGCGTCGCCCGGATCGAGAAGGGGCTCTCGGAGGTCTCCGGCATCCTGACGGCCAGTGTGAACTTCGCCGCCGAGAAGGTCACGATCACCTACGACCCGGGGCAGGCCCAGGTCAAGGAGTTTGTCAAGACCATCCGGGAGCTGGGCTACGAGGCGCCCTTGGAGAAGGCGACCATCGCCATTCAGGGGATGTCCTGTGCCTCCTGCGTGGCGAAGATCGAGAAGGGCCTCTCTGAACTCCCCGGTGTCGTC
>JACQHM010000122.1 GCA_016199025.1 Candidatus Methylomirabilota bacterium
CTCCATTGCCAACATCCTGAGTCGGGTGACCGGGGGGGAGCCCTCGGCCATTGATGGGCTCCTGCGGTCCACCATCCCGGGGGCGAATCTCTTCTTGCTCAATCCGGCCGGGGTGTTGTTTGGGCCCAACGCCAGCCTGGATGTCAGCGGGTCCTTTCACGTGAGCACGGCGGACTATCTCCGGCTGGCCGATGGAGGGATCTTCCAGGCCACCCTGGCTCAGGGGAGTGTGCTGACGGCGGCTCCCCCGGCGGCCTTTGGGTTCCTGAGTGGAAATCCGGCGGGGATTGCCATTCAGGGGAGTAGGCTGGAAGTCCCTCACGGCAAGACCCTCTCGGTCGTGGGGGGGGGATATCACGATTGGGGGGCACGCTCCGGGCTCCGAGTGGCCAGGTTGCTATTGCAAGTATGGCCTCCACGGGTGAGGTCCCGGTCAATGTCTCGGAATTCAACGTAGACAGCTTTACCCGGCTGGGGCCAATTGCGCTGACGGAGGAGGCGCTCCTGGATGCCAGTGGGAATGGGGGTGGCACGGTCGTCATCCGGGGCAGCAACTTGCTGGTCGATAACTCCGCGATTATTGCCATTACAGGGGGCACCCAGGATGGGGCTCCAATCGGGATTGACATTCACGTCACAGGAGACATGGTCGTCACCAATGGGAGTGAAATTTCGGCTGAAACCTTTGGGGCGGGGGACGCAGGCGACATCGTGATCAACGTCGGGCGGCTGTCCCTCATAGGAAGCCTGATCGACAGGAGCACCTTCGGCCCTGGGCAGGGGCGGACCATACGGTGGAGATTCAGGCGCCGATGACGAATCTCAGTGGGACGTTGGCCCCCTTGCCTCAGGTCTTGGTGAGTGCGGCGGGGCTCTTGCGGGAGCCCTGTGTGGTGCGGCTGCGGGGGGGCCAAACTAACAGTTTGGTCCTCACGGGGCGGGAGGGGGTGCCCTTCGAACCGGGAGGGGTGTTGCCGAGCCCCCTGGAGGGGGTGGGTCAGGCAAGCGCTTCCTTGACGGAGCACGGGGAGCAGCGGGGAGCCCTGTTGGGATGGGGGGAACCGGGACTGGGCTTCACCCCGGTGGTCCTGGCCTCGGGGTGCGCCAAGTAGCGGTGGAACAGCAACACCCTCATACAAGCAAAATCACCAGACCCTTGGGCTGTTGCCATCCTTGACAGGCTCCAAGGAGGCCCGTGAAAAGAGATCAACGGGCTTTAGCCCTGTAAACGGCCGTCACTACGTTCAGCTCGAGCCCCAGCTCCTTCGCGACCGCCTCCGCCTCCTGGCGGATCTTCACCGCCTTCTCCGCCATGCTGAGGTCCTTGTCCTCTATGCTGAGCTGATCCTTCCAGGCCCAGACGTCCACTAAGGTCTTATCATCCTTCATGCGTGCTGACCTCCATCGGCGTAATGATCTCCAACGGCTTCATGTAACCCTGGCGAAGGTTCGTGGCATGAATCAGCTCCTTGCGCCTGAGGTTCACGATGTGCCGATAATTCCAACTGACAAGGGCATCCAGCTCGTAGACCGTTGCCGCAGCGGCATGTATGGCATCCTCCGCGTACACATAGCTCCAGACCGAGGTCTCGACATAGAGCCTGAGTCGTCGCATGCTCCCTCCCAGAGGAGTCTACCCAGTTTCCCTCTGTTTTGCAACGCCCTTGATGGTGTGGAAGGCACGAGGTCTGGGAATACGTGGACAGAGGAGTATCGCTGAGCGAGATCGGGACAAAGATCGGCCGTGACGCGCCTACCATCATGGACGCGGTAGCGGCAGCGGGGGCAGAGAGGCGAACCGTAGAGGCCTTTGGGCCGTTGCCACCCTTGACAGGCTCTGTGGGTGGTATAACAATGGGCCAGGTGGAAGGCTCTCACCCAGGAGGCGGCCAATGAAAACTGTTCCGTCAAGGAGTCCCGCCAGGAGAGAAGGGAGCACTTCCATGGCGCACGACCAGCCCGATCATGAGGGGGTGACGCTCGTCCGCCGGACGCTGCTCCCGGCTGGCCTCCTGGTCTTTGGTGTCCTCCTCACCACCAGCGAGGCCCAGATCACCCTGGATGGCAGTCTGGGGCCAGCGGGGCCCCTGGTGGGACCCCACTATGTCATCCCCGCCGCCGTCGGAGAGACCCAGAGCAGCAACCTCTTCCATAGCTTCGGCCAGTTCAATGTGCACCTGGGGGAGAGTGCCACCTTCACCGGCCCCAACTCCATTGCCAACATCCTGAGTCGGGTGACCGGGGGGGAGCCCTCGGCCATTGATGGGCTGCTGCGCTCCACCATCCCCGGGGCGAATCTCTTCCTGCTCAATCCCGCTGGGGTGCTCTTTGGCCCCCATGCCCGCTTGGAGGTGAGTGGCTCGCTTCATGTGAGCACGGCAGACTATCTCCGGTTGGCCGATGGGGGGATCTTCTCGGCCACCCTGGCGCAGGGGAGTGTGCTGACGGCAGCTCCCCCAGCCGCCTTTGGGTTCTTAGGCCCGAACCCAGCCCCGATGATCATCCAAGAGAGCGTGCTCCAGGTCCCGGAGGGCAAGACCCTGTCCATAGTGGGTGGGGACATCACGATTGAGGGGGGCACGCTCCAGGCGTCGAGCGGCCAGATCACTCTCGCAAGTGTTGGCTCGGCTGGCGAGGTCCCGGTCAACGTCGCGGAGTTCAATGTGGACACCTTTGAGCGTCTTGGAGCGATTGAACTTTCTGCTGGAGCGCTCCTTGATGTGAGCGGTGACAGTGGCGGGACGGTGGTCATCCGAGGGGGCAACTTACTGGTCGATAACTCCTCGATTTTTGCCGATACGCGAGGCACCCAGGATGGCGCCCCCATCGGGATTGACATTCACGTCACGGGTGACATGGTCGTCACGAATGGGAGTGAAGTTACGGCTGGAACCTTTGGGGCGGGGGACGCAGGCGACATCGTGATCGAGGCCAAGCAGGTGACCCTCACGGGGGGCGCTCTCATCGACAGCAGCACCCTCGGCCCTGGGCAGGGGGGGACGATTACGGTCACTGCCACGGATTCCGTCTTGATCACGGGGCCAGACAGTGGCCTCTTCACGGATGCCACGAGCAGTGGCGCCGGGGGCAATATCACCCTGGAGGCCCGAGAGATTCAGCTCCGCGAGGGGGCCGTCATCTCGGCCACCAGTACCGGGGAGGGCAACGCCGGAGACATCACCCTTATCGCCTGGGATACGTTCCAGAGTGTGGGGAGTGCCGTGACCACCGCAGCGGAAACCGCCGATGGGGGCAACATCCACCTGACCGCCGGGTTTCTGGTCGATCTGGTGGACAGTCAACTGACAGCCACGGTCAGGAGTGGGGAGGGCCAGGGGGGCAACATCACGATTGATCCCACGTTTGTCATTCTGGAGCACAGCGCGATTCGGGCGGATGCCTTTGGGGGGCCCGGGGGCAACATCCGCATTGTGGCGGATGTTTTCTTGGCCTCGCCGGACAGTGAGGTGAGTGCGTCCTCGACCTTGGGGATTCAGGGCACGGTGGAGATTCAGGCGCCGATGACGAATCTCAGTGGGACGTTGGCCCCCTTGCCGCAAGTCTTTGTGAGTGCGGGGGCGCTCTTGCAAGAGCCGTGTGCGGTGCGGCTGCGGGGGGGCCAAACCAGCAGTTTAGTCTTCAGGGGGCGGGAGGGGCTGCCCCTGGAACCAGGGGGAGTGTTGCCCAGTCCTCTGGAGGGGGTGGGCACGGTAAGCCGTTCTTTGGCGGGGGAGGCGGAGCCGCGGGAGGCCCTGTTGGGGTGGGAGGAGTCAGGACTGGGCTTCACCCCGGTGGCCCTGGCCTCGGGGTGCACCAAGTAAAGGGAGCGTGGCAATACCGGGGTTTGAGGTTCCCACCCGCTCTCTCTTCGCCTAAGATTCCATCCAACCCCTCCACCAGCGCCCGTCACTCGGCGGGACGGTGGTGTCTGTCATACTCGGCAATTTCCGGCAAGCCCACCTGTTCCAAGAGCGCGGCCCGCTGCTGTCGGAGCATCGGGTCATGCGGGGCAGCCTCGATCAGGTCGGAGATGGCCGTCACCGCGTCATACCAGACCCCGGCCTCCGCGTAAAGATGGGGCATCTCTGCTGGGCTCGTCGCTGCCAGCTTCGTCTGGAGTGATTCGGGAAGCTCAATCCGTTCGATGGTTCCCCCCATGAGGATGTCTTTTGATCGGCGATCAGGATCAACGACCAGCGCCACAAACCACTGATACCGCACTCCTGGCGAGAGGCGGACGCCGTAGTCGGCTAACCGAAGGCGGTGCACGCCGGGTTGAACGGGGGGGTAAGCCGCGTCACGAAGAGAGGTTCAATGGCCTGATTCTTGATAATGGTCACTTCGACAGGGTAGGTCGTCTCGCCCGAGAGGTACCAGAACAAAGCAGGCTGTTCTTGAACCGTCAGGCCGGTATGGTCTGGCGCGAGCGCGAGGACGTACAGCATCGGACTTTTATCACCTCCGCGGGTGCCACCTCCCACGCGGCCTCCTGGAGCACCACGCACCGGAGGTTTGTACACGGGCATGGCAGCGGCGGTTGGCGGTTTCTTGGGTGGCGCTTCGACCCTTTGGGGCTTTGGCGTTCCCCTTTGATCCTCCGCAAGCGTGGAGAAGGGGATCACCAAGGTGAGCCCTGCCAGGGCCATCCAAAGGACTTGCTTCACGTACCTCATCCTCTTCCCTCCTCAAGGGCACCACTGGACGTTTGGTCTCCTCGACCGACGACCCGGTAAATGGTGATTTTCTCGCCCTTCCCCTTTAAGCTCACCTCACCGACTCTTTGCGTTTGGAACTGGTGGCCCAGATGACATAACGTCGCTTCACCAATGAGAATCCGACAGGGACTGTCGAGACCATCGGGGACAAAGAGGGTCTTCTCAAAGCTCTCCAGTCTTGAGGCGATATTGACGGTATCCCCAACGACGGTGTACTCCAATCGTTGGGCACTCCCCAGGCTGCCCGCCACCAAGGGCCCGGTGAAAATCCCGATCCGCATCTTTGCGGTTGGTAACTGTTGCTCCCGCCAGCGGTTGTTGAGCTGAATCAGTATCCTCTCCATGGCAAGGGCGCAATTCACGGTGTTCACCGCGTCTAGGCTGATCCCCGCCTCGCTCTTTCGAGCCAGTGGCACCCCGAAGATGGCCATGATGGAATCGCCGATGTACTTATTAATCACGCCTCCGTGGGCCATGACCTGCTGTGACATCGCTTCCATATACTCATTCAACCAATCCATCAGGGCCTGCGGGGTGAGTTTTTCAGCCACGGAGGTAAACTCAACCAGGTCTGTGAAGAGCACGGTTGCATCCAACCGTTGGGGGCGGAGTCGGCCCTCTTCGAACAATTGATCCCGTTGTTGCCAGATGACCTCGGCTACCTCTTGGGAGACGAGCTGCCCAAACAATTTCATCAGGATGACCCGCTGCTGCTTTTCTTGATTCGACATGTAGGCGGTGACGATGCCGGCAGCGAAGAGCCAGGCCAGAGCCGGAGGGACGAATGGAATCCACCATCCCCGTAAGAAGACGAGATAGTCGGCGAGGCCGAGGGTCAGCAGGCCGCTGATCCCTAACACCGAAAAGCGCCAGGGTGAGCGCACCACGAGGCCGAGGGCCCCTCCCGCCACACCCCACAGCAGGATCCACAATGCTTCCTGCTTTTCACTCGCCGTTGCCATCGGCGAACTGCCTTCAAAGCCAAACCGGAGCAACTGACTGGCGATCTGCGCATGTAACACCACTCCAGTCATCCTGTGACCGACTTGATGTCCTGAACTGTAGGGGGTATGAAAGAGGTCCGGCATACTCTCGGCGGTGAGTCCGATCAGCACGATTTTGTCTTTGATCGCTTCCGGATCAATTTTCCCGGAGAGGAGGGTCGTCAGAGAATAAGAGGGGAATTCCCATCGAGCCCCTTGAAAATCGAGCAGAAATTGATACCCTCTGGCATCCGCGCCGACATATCCGCCATCATTGGGTTCAAAGGGTCGGATGGTGGTTTGTCCAAGCCGGAGATGCTGGGGGTTGGATGGGTCCGGTTGGGGCGTTATCCCTTCCGCCTGCATATATAAGAGCGCCAGTCGCAGAGCAAACGCATAGACGGTTGTTTCGCCATCGTCCAGGAAGAGCAGACCACGGCGGACGATCCCGTCACGGTCAACAATGATATCAAGGAAGCCGACCTGATCTGTATGCTTAAGGACGTGGGGCGGCGGGATACCCATGACCTTTTCATCCCCGAATTTCATCGCCGTGATGATCTGGCGATGTCTGGTCAAAATCGCATTCAGGGCGTTACGTCCAGGGGGGACCAAGATGTCCCGATAGATATCGAGACCGATGGCACGGGGCCGGTACCGGGTGAGCATTTCCAGGGCATGCGCCAGGGTGGCATCAGTGATTGGCCAGCGCCCTTGGTTCCGAATGTCCGATTCAGTAATGGTTATCAGCACGATACGGGGGTCTGACCCAGGAGTCTCTGGTCGTAATCGGATGAACCAGTCGTACGCGACAAGCTCCAGGGATTGGAGGCTACCGCTGTTGCGGAGGCCGAGGATGCCGAGAACCACAAGGAGGCTGACCAAGAAGCCGGCAGCCAACGGCGATTGTAATCGTTTCCGCACCAGGCCCATAGCCCATCGTGAGGTTTAGAGCCAATTGTTGATCAACAAGAAGGGAGACCAGTAGCCCGGGTGTTGATAGCGGGGGTTATTGAGCAACTTCAATTGGGCCCGCTGAAGAGCGATCGCCCTGGACACGGAAGGATCTTGGAGCTGCTGGTAAAACTCGGCAATCAGGATCGAAGAAGCCTGGTCATTAATATACCAGAGAGTCGCCAGGGCGCTCCTGGCACCGGCCTTGACGGCGACACCGGCAAGCCCCAGGGCGGCCCGATCATCACCCGCCGCGGTTTCGCAGGCGCTTAACGTCAACAACTCTAGCGGCTCGTCACGGAACCGAAGAAGCCCTACAGACTGATCAAGACGATCCATGGTCAGCTTATCGTCAAAGGTGAGGAGAAACGTTTTCGCGACGTCACTACTGAATTGTCCGTGAGAGGCGATATGCACGATGGTGAACGGTTCCTCCTTTAACTCCTTTTCCACACTGGAGACGAGGAAATCCTGGTTGACCAGCCGATTGGCTCCGTAAAGACGCTGAAGGGCTTCGAGCTCCAGAGAGACATATGGTAAGGGGGGGAACCCTTGGACGGATTCTGTCAGGCCCACCGCCAGCACCTTCACCCTTTCCCGTTGAAGGGGGCGAGGATCGGTCAGATCGAGGCCGGGGGTGATGGCTACGGCGTACTTGCTGATGAGGAACCGCTGACCATCGTGCAGGGCCGCCATGGGGATTGTTCGAAGGGGCCCGTCTGGCACAAAGACCAGGGTATCAATGGGTAAGGATGCCAGGTCAGGTTCCAGGGGGCGAATCAGCCACTCATACAGCTTTTGCGCGTGAGGGAGGTATTCCCGCGTGGTCCGTTTCTCCAGGTTCCGGCGCAACTGCCTCACCTCCTGCGTAAGGGTCTCGGCCCTGACCTGGACCGACACCCTCTTCAGCCCGGTCGGCAGACTCACCAGGAGTTCCGTGCGATCTGGAAGGAGGATCGGATAGATGACGACGGCTGTCTGGGAGACGATCTCCAACCTGGTAATTCTCGAGCGGGCCACATCCACGCAATCGTCCCGGAAGTAATCCCGTAACTCGGCCGCCTTGAGTAATTCTACTGTTTGACGCGCCTCCATCAGGTAAGGTTCATATTGGGCCCGTTCCTGGATGGACGCGGCCCGTTGAAGGAGGAGATCGACCAGCTCTAAGTAAACAGGGCCCACAGCCTCCCGGAACGACGAGCGGGTACTTCCGTAGCCAACCGACACTTCTTGACGAATCGATTGAAGGGTAGACCCGGCTCGCCTGTACGCCGAAATGGCCTCATTGGCATTTCCCAGCGCTTTGAGGAGCCGTCCCGTTTGCCACTGCCACCGGTACAGCGATTCAGGGGCGTTCACCTGCTGGGCGGCGAAGACTGCCCGACGGGTCAGTTGCAGGGCTTCCTGATACCGGTGCTCATCTTCGTAGAGTTTGCCCAGATAGCCAAAGGCGTAGGAGGCGGCCCGAGGGTCACCTAGGGCCTCAGCGACGAAGATCGCTTCGTTGAAGGTCTTGGAAGCAAGCAATGAGAGGGAATCCTTGGCGTCAGGGAGATGGGGACGAAGATCGTGGTAGCCGAGGCCGATGGTGATCAATCCATAAGCCTTATCGTGTGAAGGACCCAAGCCTGACATCTGCTCCAGGGCCATGTCCAGCAGGGTCTTGGCCTCCTGAGGCTGGCCATTCTGGAATGCTGCCATGGCCGCATTGGTCAGCGCTCTCGCGGCCAAGGTGTGGTTCCCCGTCTCCTTCACGAGGTGCAGGCTCTCTGTATAGGCACCGATCGCTTCGGTGTACTGTTTCTGGGAGGTGAACAGGTTTCCCAGATTATTCAGGATGACAGCGACAAGCCCTGAATTCCCGAGCTTCCTCGCCAGCTCAAGGCCCGCGTTCAAATACCGAGAAGCCTTCTCCACCGGGCCTGTGGCGATGTACGCATTGCCGAGACTCCCCAGGACCGAGGCGATCCGCGGTCGATCACCCGATTTCTCAGCCAGGGCCAGAGCACGTTCCAGGCTTTTCAAGGCCTGGACGTATTGGCCAAGAGACTGATAGGCCTGAGCGAGGGAGGTCAGGGCTTCACCCTGTTTATCAAATTTCCCCTCTTGCTCATAGAACCGGGCAGCCTCGAGCCAACTGAACACGGCCTGTTCGAAGGCACCTCGCTGGAAGGCTATCAAGCCTTGTTCCATATATTGGTCCGGAGACGGGCCTTCCCGGGCCGAAGGAGAGTCGGCGGATGCCGCAATACTCCAAAGCAAAAGGATAAATAGAAAAACGGGAAACTTTGGATAGGGTTCCAGTAGGCGTGGGTCAGCAGCAGATGGAGAGGTATTACCGCGGAGACGAGCGGTGTCCCGCCTTGGCGTGACACTTGAGCCCCTTGTGCCCCAGAAACCTACACACATCGCTCGCTTTGTACCTCGAAGCAGGGTCCTTGTCAACAAAAAAGTTGTCCGCTACTCTTGTTTAAACCCAGGGGCTGTTAAGATGAGGTCATCCTGCAACCTCCCCCCACCAACACGGTACACACCTCTCATTTTTTTCCTTGACAGGGGAGCGGGAGGGGAGTAGAGGGAGGCTACGACGGCGCGAGTCGTAACCGCCTAAAAAGGCGGGTGAGGGGGGCGATGGGGGAAGCTCCATCCCACCAACAGGTGTGCAGGAGTATGTGATACCCCTTTAGGTGATCGTTTTCCTGAAGGGGCTTTTGTTTTGGTGAGGGGGCTGTCGTGGCGGAGCAAGGGGCCAAACGGAAACTGGCCGCGATCCTCAGTGCGGATGCGGTGGGCTACTCGCGCCTGATGGGCGTGGACGAGCAGGCCACCGTGCACACGCTCACCGCCGCTCGCGCCGTCTTCAAAGACGTGATCACGCAGCATACAGGTCGCGTCGTGGATACGGCGGGCGACAGTGTGTTGGCGGAGTTTGGCAGTGTGGTCGAGGCCGTGCAGGGTGCGGTGGAGGTCCAGCGGGAGCTGGCCGATCGGAACGCTGAGGTGCCACCGAGCGCCGGATGGAGTTTCGCATCGGGGTCAACGTAACTTACCTCTTCCCAAGAGTCTTCTTCACGAAGCGCATGTCGTACAACGATTCCGGCGCTAACTTTGTCCCCCTCGGGATGCCGCCGAAGGCCTCGAAGGCCCGGAGAACGCTTGACACGCCTTCCTTCGTGACCAGGCCGTCCTTCGAGAAGATGGCCTTCGAATGCTCTAACGACTCGATATAGGTCTGCTGATCCCCGACGGCCTCGGACGGCAGGACCGCAGCAATCTCCTGAGGGGTATGGGTCGTGATCCAGCGGTTTGCTTTGACCATGACGTTCACCATCTTCTGGATCAGCTCCGGCCTCTTCTGGATTAGCTCCGCCCGCACGAGGAGCCCCGTAAACTGGTAGAGCCCTCCAAAAAACGCCCTGGTGTCCTCTTCCAGGGAGAGGTCGATCAACGAGAAAGCCTTGCCGGTCTTCAGGAGGGAGGTGACATAGGGGTCGATGGCCAGTCCGGCGTGGATGTGGTCATGCTCGAGCGCCGGCGGTAACGTATTGGTCCCGACGCCCACCACCGTCACCTCCTGGGGCGTCAGTCCGTTCTTTACCAGAATGTAACTCAAGAGCATGTGGGTCGCCGAGCCGGGGGAGCTGATGCCAACGGGTCTCCCTTTGAGATCCTTCGGGCTCTTGATAATGCCCCGGTACTTCTCGTTCACTACCAACGTCACCCCCGGGAGGTGGGTGAAAGAGACGACCATTTTTAAGTCCTTCCCCTGGAGCTTCGCCTTGATGACGTGGTCCAGGGCGTTGCCCGAAAAGTCTACTGAGCCGCCGATCAGGGCCGAGGCCGCCTGGGCGCCACCCTTCAAGGACTGAATCTCAGGCTCGATCCCCTCCTCGGCAAAGAACCCGAGGGCCTTCCCGATGTCAAAGGGAAGGTAGATCAACGCCCCGGGTGCCCCTCCCACCGCGATCTGGACTTTCTCCAGGCCCATCGCCTGGTGAGGAACGATTAGACCAAGGATTAGAATGCCGATCACTAACGCTTGCCGCCACATCTGCATGGTCTATCCTCACTCGTCCGCAGATTGCTTCGCTTCGCTCGCAATGACGCTACTTGTCTCTGAGGTTCCAACATAAGCTACCCATGTCCCACGAGCCCGTATTTCTTCAGCACGTCTTGGCGGGTCCCAATCCCAGGGGGCACGTCCTTCAGACTGACCCCCAGCA
>JACQHM010000113.1 GCA_016199025.1 Candidatus Methylomirabilota bacterium
GGACCAGCTCCGGGTGATTGTGCACCGCCTCGGAAAAGGAGCCAAAGATGATCCCCAGGTCGCCGAGTTTCTTTTTGAACGTCGTCGCCACAGAGACGCTGTCAAAGACCGCGTCCACCGCGACCCCCGCGAGCTGCTCCTGTTCATGGAGCGGAATGCCCAGCTTCTCATAGGTCGCACGAAGCTCCGGATCGATCTCATCGAGGCTCTTCGGCTGATCCTTCTGCTGCTTCGGTGCTGCGAAGTAACGGATGGCCTGATAGTCGATGGGTGGATACTTGACGTTGGCCCACCTCGGCTCAGCTTGCGACTTCTCCAACTGCGACCAATACCGGTAAGCCTTAAGGCGCCACTCCAGCATCCATTCAGGCTCGTTCTTCTTGGCCGAGATCAGGCGAATGATGTCCTCGTTCAACCCAGGCGGAAAGATCTCCTGTTCAATCTGGGTTGTGAACCCCCACTTATACTCCTGGTTTATAAGGGTCTCGATGGCGTTCGTGGAAGTGCTCATGGCTTCTCCTTGCATATCCATTTGGACCTCAAGCACCCGGGACGCCTGTTGCTCGTTCTGGGTGTCCTAGCCTGTTGGCCACTATGGCTGAATTATACCGCCCCTAGCCTATTTTTTCCATGCCTTTTCCATTCCGCACGTGTGTCATGGGGTTGGAGAGCATCAACCTGGCACCTCAACCACCTGGAACGGGGCACTCTTATAGCTCTCAATGCTAATCTGCGCGGCCAGTCGCTCGACAATCTCCCGGTAAGCCTTTGCCGATGGGGAATTTGGCTCGGCCACGACGATCGGCGTCCCGGCATCGGCCCTGATCCTGATCTGACGATCAATGGGGATCTCCCCAAGGAAGGGGATTCCTAAGGCCTGGCTGACTTTCGCCACCCCTCCATGACCAAAGATCTCTTCTCGTGTCCCGCAATGAGGACAGATGTAATAACTCATGTTCTCGATGATGCCCAAGATGTGAACCTTGGTTTTTTCGAACATCCGGAGGGTCTTCATAGAAATCATGAGCCCGATGTCTTGGGGAGTGGAAACGATCACTGCCCCAGTGAGTGGAACCAACTGAACCAGGGTGAGGTGGACATCGCCCGTTCCCGGGGGCAGGTCCACGAGGAGATAATCCAGCTCCCCCCACTCGACGCTGAACAGACACTGCTCCAAGGCCTTGTGAGCCATCGGTCCCCGCCAGATGAGTGGCTGGTCCCCCGGGGCAAAGAAGCCCATGGACATGAACGTGACCCCGTGAGCGGTATGCGGGATGATCCGATCGCCGATCACCTGGAGTTGTCGTGTGACCCCCATCATGGTAGGCATGCTGGGTCCGTAAATGTCGCCGTCCAGGAGTCCCACCCTGGCGCCAGCCTGAGCGAGGCCGACGGCCAGATTCGCACTCACGGTTGACTTCCCGACCCCCCCCTTTCCACTCCCTACGGCAACGATGTTACGAACATTCGAGAGGGCCGATGTGTCCAAGGAGGCATGCCGCCTCACCTCGGCAGTCATGTTGACGTTCACCTCCGTCACACCATCAAGCTCCATCACGACCTTTTTGGCCTCCTCCTGCATTTTCTCTCTGACAGGGCAGGCCGGGGTCGTGAGGTTGATATCGAGGCTGACTGCCGATCCGTCAATCGTGAGATTCTTGATAAATCCGAGCGAGACGATGTCTTTGCGAAGATCCGGGTCTTCGATCCGGCTTAACGCCTGTAAGACCTCGCTCTCGCTGACTCGCTTCGCCCTCCGTTCATGTCCCTTCCCAAAAATTCCCATGATCTCCCTCTTATTTCCCCTTTCCCTGGGCCGGCTGGACTCCGGGGTTCTCGACGAAGAACTGGCGGTTCTTCTCGATATAGGACTTCCACTGCTCCGGCGTGCTCGCCTCTTCAAAGATGGCAGAAACCGGACACTCCGGCTCGCAGGCGCCACAGTCGATGCACTCGTCGGGGTGGATGTAAAGCATGTCCTCCCCTTCGTAGATGCACTCCACCGGGCAGACGTCCACGCAGGCCCGGTCCTTGACCCCGATACAGGGTTCCGCAATGATGTACGCCATTTTGCTCCTCCTTCTTTTCTCGTCAGGTTCGTCCGTTTTGGTTCTGAACCTCAAGCCGCCAGCTCGATCAAAAGGCCCCTCTGCCCGAAACCCTTGAGAACCTCCTCGACATCGTTCGATCCGAACCCTTCCAGGGTCAAGAAGCCATCAAGGCCTTTCGGAAAGAATTCCCGCACGGTATACCCACATCTTGGGCAACGCTTGTAAAAGAATGGAAGGCCTCCCTCCTCTACCTGCACCTCCCCGATTCGTCTCATCTCTTTAAGACAACAACGATTGGGAGAAGGTGGGGAGATGATCTTCTTCGGATACCGGTTGCAGGGACGCCTTTTGGCGTCGTATTCAACGATGGTCTTCATCTCATCCTCCGATCCCTTTCTCAGGGTCCAGCCCCCGGATGTGCCTGGTAGGGGCGGTGTACCGAGCCTGACCAGGGATTGGTCGATCTATGACAGGTCAGTGGACAGACCCAGAGCAAAAGGCGTGCCAGAAAAGCAGGCTTTCGGCGACCCCTGTCCTACAATTCGTAACTCCCCGTCATCAAAGGAACAACTGATGCTCGACATCCACCGTCATCTTGACGAAGGGCCCCTAAGAGGCCCAAAGAACCAGGGAGTTTTTCCGGGGGAGGGAATTTCTCCCAGTGCGATCAGCCGGGGATATGGTAGGCTCGAATCTTGTGGTTGAGGGTCTTCACGTCAATCCCGAGGATACGGGCGGCCTGGGCCTTTCGACCCTTGGTGTAGGAAAGGACCTTGGTGATGTGAAGCCGCTCCATCTCAAAGAGGGAGAGGGGAGAGGGCTCCTTAAGGATGGGGGATCTCTGCTCAGGGCGGATGTTGGGCGGGAGGTCATCTAAGCCGATGACATCACCTGGGGAGAGGATGACCAACCGTTCGACGGTGTTGGCCAGCTCCCTCACGTTCCCCGGCCAGGGGTATTCGGTGAGGAGCTGGAGGGCCTCCGGGGTAACTGTCTTCACCGGCTGTCCTGGGATGCGGAACTGTCCGAAAAAATGCTCGATCAAGAGCGGGATGTCCACCTTCCGTTCCCCTAGGGGCGGGAGGTGCAAGCTGATAACGTTCATCCGATAGTAGAGGTCCTCCCGGAAGCGGCCCATCCTCACCTCCCTGGCCAAGTCCTTGTTCGTGGACGCGATGATGCGGACATCCACTTTGAGGATCCGGGTCCCTCCCACCCGGCGCAGCTCGCCGGTATCGAGGACCTGGAGGAGCTTGGCCTGCATCGCCTGGCTCATCTCCCCCACCTCATCAAGGAAGAGGATGCCCCCATCGGCCACCTCAAAGAGACCCAATTTCGTGCCCACCGCCCCGGTGAAGGCCCCCTTTTCATGGCCGAACAGCTCGCTTTCTAACAGGTGATCCTGGAAGGCGCTGCAGTTGATGGTCAGGAAGGGCTGGGTGACCCGTTCACTCTTCTGATGGATGACCGTGGCCAGTAACCCTTTGCCGGTGCCGGTCTCCCCCTGGATCAGGACGCTGGCGTCGCTTTTGGCGATGCGCTCCACGGTCTCGAGGAGGGACTTGATCGCTTGGCTCCGGCCCAGGATGAGAGGAGGCGGCTCCCTCTGGGCCATCATGCGCTTCAAGGCCAGGTTCTCTTTCTGGAGCCTCTTCTTCTCGGCGGCCCGCTTCAGCACCTCCTCCAGCTCGGAGGGTCTCGCCGGCTTGGTGAGGTAGTCGTAGGCCCCGAGCTTCATGGCGTGAACGGCATCCTCGATGTCAGGGTAGCCTGTGAGGATGACCACCTCCGCAGAAGCTCCCGATTCCTTGATCCTCCTCAGGGTTTCCATTCCACCGATCCCCGGCATCCTGAGGTCCAGCAGGATCGCGTCGAAGTCCTGGGCGGCCAAAGCGCTTAAGGCCTCTTCCCCGCTCTTCACGCACAGGACGGAGTGCCCCATGCGCTCAAGCTCGCTCTCCATCAAGACCCGGAAGGACTCCTCGTCATCGACCACGAGGACCCTCATTTGGCTTCCCCGCTCCCCATCCCTCACGCCGTCCCAGGGAGCCTCACCGTCACGACGGTGCCTTTGCCGACCCCCTCGCTCTTGACCTCGATGGTCCCCCCGTGCTGCTCGACGATACTCTGGCAGATGGGGAGCCCAAGGCCGGTCCCTTTGCCGACCTCCTTGGTGGTGAAGAACGGATCGAA
>JACQHM010000118.1 GCA_016199025.1 Candidatus Methylomirabilota bacterium
ACCTTCGACCGGGTGTACGACGCCATCGAGGAAGAGCTTCGCCTCGCCCGATCGGGCCAGGTGGAGGCCATCGCCCAGACCGCCCAGCTTGGGACGAGAAATGGTGTTGAGGTCATCAGGGTCGCTAAGGCCCTCTTTCTCCTCCAGCATGCCGGGGAGTAGCTCCCCCGGATGGCCGAAAATGTGGCGGCCCTCCTCTACGACGAACTCGGGAAGGATCCAGACCGCCTGGTGGAAGGGGTCAAAGCGTGCTTAGAGGCCCTCAAGAACGCCAGGTGGGTCGTCGAAGAGGAAGGCAAGTACCGGTTCCTCTCGGAAGCAGAACACTCCTTCGAGGAGAAGGTTAGCCGTCAAATAGTCATCCCGGCAGAGCGCCAGAAGCTCGCGAAGGAGATCTGGCGGGAGGCCCTGAAGGAGCTGAAGCGTTATAACCACCGCAACCTTCGCTCCTTGGACGTCGCTGTGACTGTTGACGACGATGAGATCACTCGAGAAGGGTATCTCAAGCTGGTGGTCTCTTCGCCTCTGAAATCAGGCGAGCCGAGCATCTTACTCAAGTGGAGGTCGCCTCACTGGCTCATCGGGAGACCCTCTACTGGGTCACTGAGGCCAATGAACAGTTCCCTCGCAGTATCGAGCGGGTCAAGGCGATTGAAGAGGTCCTAAAGTTGCCGGAGTACCAGTCAGGGCGGGCCTCACCGGAGGCCGAGGCGTATCTGGAGCGGAAGCTGAGGCAGGCTGAGGAGCTGAAGACCACAGGGCTGCCGGAGCTGCTCCAAAAGACCCTGGAGCGGGGGATCCTGTTCTACAGGGGCCAGCGGGTCACACTGGACGGGCGGCGGACCTTCCGCGAGGTCTTCAACGAAAACATGAAAACCCTGGCTGACGATCTCTTCACGGCGTTCGAGCTTGCTGCTGTCAAAATCGAGCGGGATGAGCATATCGGCACCATCCTTCCCTGGCAGGGGGGACAGCTCCCGGCGATCTATGCTGACCTCCGCTTGGTGGACAACCAGAACCGGATCCGGATTGAGGCCCCCGTCACGGCGCGAATCTTGGAGGCGCTTCGCCATCGGGCCCAGCGTCCTCCAGAGGACCGGACAGGCAAGGCTCTCACTGACCACTTTGAGGCGCCGCCGTTTGGCTGGGACCCTCGAATTGTCCGCCTCGGTCTGGCGGTCCTCTTCAAGAACGGGTCCATTGCCGTTCACCTTGACGGCCAGGACTATGACTCCCCAGCCAACCCGGCCTCGCACCGGGCCATCACCGATACCAGGGCCTTCACCCGGGCGCGGTTCGAGCTGGCCCAGGAGGTGTCTCCCCAGGACCGGGACCGGGCCTCCCGGCTGCTCACCCAGATCTTCGGGGTGAGAGGCGGGAACCTCCTGGAGGAGATCGAGACGGCCCTTGTCCAGGTCGTCGAGGTCCGTGCCACGGCCGCCAGGGAGCTTCGTATCCGGGCCGAGGAGCAGGGCCTCCCGGTGGCGAACGCGCTCCAGGAGCTGGAAGAGGCCTTGGCAGCGATCCGACGGGAAACAAACCGCTCCCGCCGGATCCTTGCTTTCCTCGGGAAAGCCGGGGTCCTCGAACAACGGGTCCCCCTCTTGGTCAAGCTCCAAACGTTCGACGAACAGCGGGGCTTCAAGACCTATGTGAGACGCCGGGCCTTTGCCTTTGAGGTGGCTCCATCCTGGGTCCAGGGGAACACACAACTTGAGGAACAGCTTGTCCGGCTTCAACAGAACCTTCAGGCCGAGGATTTTCTGGAGCGGTGGGACACCATCACCACCGACTATCGGACCCTGATCGGACAGTACCAGGCGACTTACACCGAGGCCCATCGGCAACGGGGGGAAGCCGTCCAGCGGACGATCCGCCAGGTCGAAACCCATCCTGCCTGGAGCAAGATAGAGCCAGCGAAGCGGGAGGCTCTCCTCCGTCCTCTGAATGCACTGGCCTGCGCCGGCTCCGGGACTCTGGCTGGTGAAGAGGTCAGGTGTGGCCAATGCCAAGCATCCTTCGGAGACCTCCGTCACGCCCTTGAGCTGATTGAACCCAGGCAGGTGGCCATCGAACGGCAACTTGATGAGATACCCCTACCAGGGGGGGTCAGAGTTGAAGGTTACGAAGACCGGCGAACCCTCCGCTCGCTAGAAGACGTGGACGCCATGGCCCGAAAGCTAAAAGACACCGCCCGGCAGGCGGCCGCTCAGGGGAAAGCTTTGAACGTTACTCTCAAGGTCGAGGTCACCAATGGAGCGTGAACGGCGATTCCACATCCGCGAGGTTGTCAAGCAGTGCAGGCAGCTCCTGGAAGCCGACCTGGATGTGGAGCTCCGCCGCTTCGGTCTGATGGAGGATGGTCGGATCCTCGACCTTGATAAACTCCCCCACCTCACTGAGGCGGACCGGGAACGACGCCTCGCCCTGGAGGAGGCCATCAAGAAGGAGCAGGCCCCTGGGCTTACCCTTCAGGAGGCTCACCGCCGCTACCTCCAGGAGGTGGCGTTTACCGTCTTCAATCGGCTGGTGGGCCTCCGGGCCTTCGAAGTCCGGGGGTTCATCCGGGAGACCGTGATCCGCCGCCCCGAGTACGGGGGCCAGTCCCTCCGGGAGCGGGACATTGCCGAGGCGAACCCTGGCCTTTCTCCTGACGATGTCCTGGTGGAAGCCTACCGGCAGGGGTGTGGGGAGCTGTCAGAGCAGATCGCCCTTCTCTTCGACCTCTCCAATGCGTACAGCCTGATCCCCCCCAGCCCCCGGGTGCTCCGGGACGTCATGGCGGCCTTGAGCGAGGAAATTTCTGAGGAGGACTGGCGGGAGGACGAGATCCTGGGCTGGATCTACCAATACTGGAACGAAGAGGCCCGGGAGGAGTACAAGCGAAGCCACAAGCGCCGGCCTGATCCCGACGACATCCCTGTGATCAACCAGTTCTACACGCCCCGCTGGATCGTCAAGTTCCTGGTGGACAACACGCTGGGGCGCCTCTGGCTGGAGCAGCACCCGGCCTCGGCCGTGAAGACCCTCTGCACCTATCTGGTCCCTCTCGCCGCTGGGGCCAGATCGAAGCCCCGGGAACCCATCTCGGTCCGCTCCCTGAAGCTCCTTGACCCCGCCTCGGGCAGTGCCCATTTCTTGCTCTACGCCTTCGACCTCTTCTTCCAGATGTGGCGGGAGGAATGCCCCGACATTCCAAGCTGGTGGAGAAGCTGCTCACCCTGGCCGACGCACCATTCACTCCACCCAAGGAGTGGACGGTGGAGGAGATCGTCGAGGAGATCAAACGATTCGAGCGGGAGG
>JACQHM010000120.1 GCA_016199025.1 Candidatus Methylomirabilota bacterium
CGAATCCTTCAGGAACGCCGCCTCCCCATGATCTTCATCTCAGCCTATAGCGAGGCCGACCTGGCCCGGGAGGCGAGCGAGATCGGCGGCTTCTCGTACCTCCTGAAGCCGGTGGACCGGAGGGATCTTCTGCCGGCCATCGAAGTGGCCATGTCCCGGTTCAACGAGATCAAAGCCTTGAACAAAGAGATCCGTGATCTCCAGGAGGCGATCAGGGCCAGGAAACAGATCGAACAGGCCAAGGGGATCCTGATGAAGCGCCTTGGGCTCTCGGAGCCTGAGGCCATGAGGAGGATCCAGCAGAGGAGCCGGAGGGAGCGAAAGCCCCTGGGGGAGTTAGCGGCCGAGGTCATCGCCGCCGACACATTCTTTACCGATTGGGAGGAGGAAGAGAGGAGAGACTCCCGCAAGGCTAGGTGACAAGGATGGAGGACCGGGAATCATCCTGCCTTTCCCAGGAGGTTCCCCGAACGAACCTTCCTAAGATCTCTAAAGAGGCCATGAACGCCTCGATGGGCGTAAGCCCGCCTGAGGCGCTTTTTGTTTTCTCATGTTCCGTCTTGGTCATCCGACCTTTCATGGATAGGAAGGAGAAAGAGAATGCAGAGAAAAGAGATCGAGGAAGAACTGGTGGCCGAGGCGAAGCGGCTCAAGGCGCGGCTCGTGCGGTTCACCCAGGAGCCCGACCCTCCTCAGGAGATCGTCCCTCAGGTGAACGGCCAGGTCGAGGGCGATCTGTTAGACGCCGCCTCGCGGGAGGCTGCCGTCTATCAGGAGGAGGTCCTCCAGAGGTTCCTCCGCACGAAGGGCATCGCCCTCGAAGAGGCCAGGCAGCGGCTTCAGGCGGGGAGCTACGGGATCTGCCAGGGCTGTGGAGAGCCGATCCCTGAGAAGCGCCTGAAGGCGGTCCCCTATGCGGCCTTCTGCTTTCCCTGCCAGGAACAGCGGGAAAAGTGAGGAGGGAAGGATGGGAGAACTCCGTCGGGACCCTGTGGTCAACCGCTGGGTGATCATTGATCCGGAGCGGGCGGAACGGGAGGCGGTGTTCCCGATCGAGGAAGAGGCGGAAGAGCCGATCCCCTGCCCCTTCTGCCCCGGACATGAACTCGAGGCTGGGAAGGAGATCGTCGCCCTGGGTGAACCGGGGCGGGCGCCGAACGCAGGGGGGTGGTGGGTCCGGGTCATCCCCGATCGCCGTCCCATCTTGCGGATCGAGGGGCAGTTGGATCCAAGACCCGAGGGGATGTTCGACCTCATGAACGCCGTCGGCGCCCACGAGCTGGTTGTGGAGACGCCGGAGCATGACAAACACTGGCACGAGCTTTCCGAACTCCAGTTGGAGCGGGTCCTTAAAGTTTGGCAGGAGCGGAGTCTGGACCTCCGGAAGGATGAGAGGTTCCGCCAAGTCCTCATGGTCAAGAACTACGGCCAGGCGACGACCCTCTTCCGGCATCCCCACTCCCACGTCCTGGCCCTTCCCATCGTCCCCAAGGGGGTGGACGAGGAGATCCAGGGGGTCCTTCACTACTCTCGTTTAAAGGAGCGGTGCGTCTACTGCGATATCCTGCGGGAAGAGATCAGGAGAGGAAAGCGGATGCTCCTGGAGTCTTCCGAGGTTATCGCGTTCACCCCCTTCGCGTCCCGGTTCCCCTTCGAGACCTGGATCCTCCCCAAGTTCCACCTCCCAGACTTTGGAAGGATCACGGGTGAAGAGGTGAAGGATCTCGCGGCCGTCCTCAAGGCCGTCATGGGGATGATCCAGACCTCCCTGGCCTTCAGCTCGGGGAGCTTGATCCTCCACACGAGCCCACTCCAGGAATACCATCGGCCCGAGTATCACTGGCACATCGAGATCGTCCCGAAGGCTTCCAAGGTCGCGGGGTTCGAATGGGGGACCGGGTTCTTTGTCAACCCCGTCCCCCCGGAGGAGGCCGCCGCCTGGTTACAGGAGGGACGGCAGGCCCGGTTGGAAGGCCTCTGAACACGCGACAGGCGAGGCGCGACGAGGGAGGCGGCGGCGGAGAGGTTTCATCGGGGAGGGCAGGAAGTGATGACGGAATGTCCCTATTTCACGCGGGTGAAGCCGGAGAGAGGGTATCCGATCAAGGGGTACTGCCAGGCCGATCCGGAGCGACCATTGAGGGTTCCAAGTATCCGGGAACTTCAGGAGCTCTGCACGAGCGGCCGTCATGCCCACTGTCCGCTTTACCGGGCGAGAGAGCACCAGGAGGGTTTCGCACCGGAACAGGCCGGGAGACGAAACCCGCCGATACCAGGGACGAGCTGACGTGACGAGAGTCTGGCAAGAGTAGATCCTGATGGATCTGTGGCCCAAAGGAGGTTCCAATGAAGGCCAAAGACATCATGACCCGACACGTTGTGACCGTGTCTGAGGAGACCTCCATCGCCGAGATCCTCACCAAACTCCTCGACCATCGGATCAGCGGCGTGCCGGTGACCGATGCCGAGGGGCATGTCGTGGGGATGGTGACGGAGGGGGACCTCATCCTGCGGGAGGCCCCGCCCCGCCGGCGGTCCTGGCGGCTGTCGCTCTTTGGGGATCAGCGGAAGCTGGCCGAGGAGTTCGTCAAGGCCCATGGCCTGCGGGCGAGGGATGTGATGACCAAGCCGGTGATTACCGTGGAGGAGGAGACCCCCATCCAGGAGATTGCGGCCCTGTTAGAGAGCCGACACATCAAGCGGGTCCCGGTGCTGAAGGAGGGGAAGCTGGTCTGTGGGGGTCGATCCCTTCCGAGGAGCAGAAGGAGGCGGTGCGGGTGGCGGCGGAAGGGGTCCCGGGTGTCCGGGAGGTCATTATGCATGTGGCGGTGGCCGAGCCGGTACCCTTCCGTTTGCCCCGCATTTGAAGAAGCCGACCGTCTCGTGTCATACCCCGGCCAGGCGGTGTGACCGAGACCAGAGACGGCAACGAACTCCTCTCGATAAAGTCCCCCCTGCCATCGAGGAATCCCTCATCAGCGACCGAAGGGCTTGACAGGAGCGACGGAAAGTCTTTCCTTTGAGGCCCTTGGGATTGCGCTTCTCCTGCTCGGCCTCATCATCAGAGGCCAAGATCGGCATCCTGGCCGCCTCGGTCATCGCCG
>JACQHM010000121.1 GCA_016199025.1 Candidatus Methylomirabilota bacterium
GCCACGACGAGCCCCCAGCCCAAGAACGCCAGAACCAGCTGCATACGGCGGGAAGTTCCCTGACGAATTTCGAGCAGATTCGCCATCGGTTACGCGACCGCGCCTGTCACCTCGCCGGGTTGGGATACACTTTAATATCGGTGCGGCGATTCTTCTCGCGGCCTTCGGGAGTCGCGTTGGTATCCATTGGATGGTCGGGGCCGTTGCCCACCGTGCGCATGCGCACCGCGGGGAAGCTGTACTTCCCCATCAGGTACCGCTTCACCGCCTCAGCGCGTGCCTTGGAGAGCTGCATGTTGTATTCGCGCGGGCCGGTGGAGTCGGTGTTGCCCTCGATGTCCACAACCGTGTTCTCGTAGGCGCGCATGAAACTGGCGATTTCATCCACGACCGCACGGGAGTCCAGGCCCATCTTCGCGGAGTTGG
Organism: Candidatus Methylomirabilota bacterium; assembly: GCA_016199025.1. Classification (GTDB taxonomy): domain Bacteria; phylum Methylomirabilota; class Methylomirabilia; order Methylomirabilales; family JACQHM01; genus JACQHM01. The sequence continues at coordinate 427 of JACQHM010000121.1, forward strand.
TTTCGAAGTAGATGGAGCGGTGCTGGGTGGCGATGGGCACCGCTCCCTTGGGCGGTGCCGTGTACTCAATCGGCGGCTCGGTGGAAGCGGTGGAGAACCTCCCGCTCAACGGGGCCAGGTAGCGCCGGTCAACGGTGGCCTCCGGGTCCGAGGTGCGCTTGATCATCCGCTCTTCGCGGTACATCTCCTGGGCTTGCTTAAAGATGTTGGCGTAGTCAGAATCGCCGCCCTGGACGCCGAAGAAGCGTATGTTGTCCGCATAGTCGGCGAGTCGCACGCCCTCCAGCATCGTCTTGGCCAGGTCGGTGGGAATGTTGAAGTCCTTGATGGTGCCGATCAGAGTATAGGCGCGGCTCGGATTTGCCCTGATAAATTCAACGCCTTCCAGCCAACCCTCGGCAAACTTCACCACTGTTTGCGGGTAGCGGGCGGCAAAGCGGTCACTGACCACCAGAATGTCGGCAATCAGTCGGTTGGCCACGCGGGTGTCGTAGATTTTCTTCGAGCCGGGGCGCTTGGCCACCGCATCGCTCATGTCCGGGTCCCAGGCCACGGCAGCATCCACCTTCCCCTGTGCGAACAGCGTTGCGGGTTCGATGCCATCCTTGGTATGCACAGCCCGGGAAAAAATTTCGTTGCGTTGAGCGGTGCTCAGGCCTGAACCTTTCAACCCGTTCCAGAGCAAAAAGTGGGAGGGGGTGTAAGGCGCGAAGGCCACGGTTTTGCCGGCCAGGTCTTCAATGCTGTTGATGCCCTGGCGCCCGATGACGCCATCGGCGCCGCGGGACCAGTCGACCATGAAGAACGCGTACGCGCCGACACCCTTGTCCTGGAACTGGGCGTAGTCCTTGGCCCATACGTCTACAGTGGTCAGCATGATGTCCACGTTATTGGTGGCCAGCGCGGCCGCACCCTCGGTCCAGTCGTCGATAATCTTGAAGGAAACCTTGAGACCCTTGTTGGCGTAAATCGAGCCGGCTGCGGTGTCCAGACCGCCATTGGCGACCAAGCCGCCCACACAGCCGACCCAGATGTTGACCCGGACGCGAACCTCGCTCGCTTCAGCGACGTCCGCCGTGGGTAGCACCAATGGCTTGGACGTATCGACCCTTTCACCGGTCCGGCCGGAAGCGCCGGTCCACTTGCCGAGGTCGAGCACCCCGTATTTGTTCAGGCTGTAGCCGACCAAGGCCAGCCCGATCAGGAAGATCAGAATCCAGCCGCCCTTCTCAATTCTTATGCTCATCGCTCACCTCTGCGGGTGGAAGTCAAGAGGTCTTCTGCGCTTCTTTTCCGCCGATGGTTTTTTCGGCGCCTGCGGCCGATGGTTCAGGCGCGAGCAGCCCCATTTCCACCTTGAACTGTTTCACCAGTTCGCTGGCCTGCAGCTTCTTGGCTTCTTCCTCGATCTTGACTCTCTGCTCATCCACGTTGCCGAGGGCCATCTCCATGCGGGCCTCGTTGACCGCGGTCATCTCCTCGATCTTACGCACCATCTCGTCGTGGGTCTGGCTGATGCCAGCGACCTCGAACTGCTCCATGGCATCGGCCACTTTCTTCTGCCACTGGGCGCGGCGATAGTCGCGGATGGCGTTGAGCGCCTCCTGGGTCTTGCGCTCCTTCTCACGCAGGAAGGCTTGCTTGACGGTCAAGGCCTTCTCGTAGGCAGCGCGGGCGGTGGCCAACTGGCCCTGGTTGCGGGCCAGGGCGCTACGAACCTGTTCCAGTTGCGCGGCAAAACTGCCGGCCAGGTCGTCGCGCCCAGCCTGGATGGCCGCCTTCACTTTGGCGGTCAGGTCGTTGAGGTCGTTCTGGTACTTGAGCTCTTCCTTTTCCAGCAGGGTCACGTTGGCCTTGACCATAGCGATGCTCTCATTCATCCGCGGAACCTGATCGTTCATGTCGCGGATGTTCTGCTCGAGGATCAGCTCTGGGTCCTCGGCCATGGAGACGAAAAAACCCACGAACGAACGCAACACACGTAAGAAGCGCCTCCACATACTGTCTCCTCCTCTCTCAGGCTAGGGTCCCTGTCCGGGCCGCGGCGATGACGGCGGCGGGCCACCGCTGGTTGTAATTGGGTTCTCCTCTGCGAAGTACGAAACCGCCTCGGCGATTCTTTGTTCTTCTTGCTGTTTTTTGAGCTGCCAACCGTAGAAGCGATCTTTCTCTTTGGCGATGACCTCGTTGTTGCTCTGGATGCGGGCGCGGCGTTCGCTCACCAGCCGCTCAATCTCGGCTTCGATTTGGCGGTTCTCTTCGTTCTTGTGGGCTTCCAGTTCTTCCAGGGCCTTCTGCTGGACGTGCTCGTAAGTGTCAAGCGCGCGGTCGCGCCGGACCGCGTCCTCGATGATTTCCCGCAACTTCACTCCGGCAGCATCCAGGGCCACCAGGATCGAGGATCGCTTCACCTCCGGCGGCAGGTTGCGGATATGCTCGCTTTGGAGCATTTCCGCAACTTTGAAAACCGTGTATCCATGGGTGGGAGGTCGGATTTCAGCCGCTTGGTAAATCTCGTCGAAAGAAGTCGGGTTGCTCACCGGGGCCGTGAACTTGGGCTCCGCCGCGACGGCCGAGGCGATTTCAGCTATGGTCTGAGTGGCGCTACGGGCCGCCCCGGCTGCTTTGCCGGGGGCAGCAGACGGCGTCTCGTCGCGACTCTCTTGCTCGGCTTGGTCTATTGTGACAAAAAGATTATACCACTTCTTACCCATTGAAGCCTTCACCACCCTCGCACAGAACGATCTCTGGCGCCCTGTTCTACGCTCAAGCTCATTCTCACGTTGAGGACAGTGCGCTGAAACGAAACGCCGAAATCACATCTTCGCTCTCGTGAGTTCTCCTTCTCGCGAGATTCGAACGTGTTGTCAGCAAGAAATGCTCTTTTGGTGCTCCTTTGCATTACCACCTTATAGGACATCTCGCGTGGCCTGCCCGCGCCCTGTTGCTGAACTACGGCATTGGCGGCGGAGTGCGAAGAACCCTCCAGGGTGACGGGTTATCCGTAGTGCGGCTAACCCGCCAATTAGGCCGGTTAGACGACACTGTGCGCATATCCCCGACTCTGGGCGACTTCCCAGGCCCGGGTCATCCTCGGCCCTCCTCCGAGGACCCCTCGTCCGGCAGATCCAACGGGCTGCGGATGCGCCCCAGGTCCGGCTGGCTTTCGTGGCTGTACACCTCCGTCGTCTTTCCTCTTCTTCTTCCCGCGTCAGGACCCGCTGACCGGCTCGGCCGGGCCTCCGCAGGCGGGAGGGGCAAACCAAGCTGGAGCCCCTTAAAACACGACAGCCCTTCAGGGCTCAAACCGCCCAAAAGGGCCGTCCCGCCTCTCCGTCCAGCCGAAACGCTGGGATGGTTCACTTTAGGGCGCCCACGGGCCGTCATGGCCACCCTCTCCCCTTCCACGGAACAGAGGACGGCGTCGAAGTGGCCTCATCGTTATCCCCCCGGGGGATACCGGGCTCCCATGGCAGCGTCGCCTGCACCGTTAAAGTAGCCCTAGGGTACTTCCCTCACCGGGGGGCTGTCAAGCAAAAAGTGAAGCCAGGTGCCACCGAGGAGCCCAGGGCCAAGTCGTGGCCCCCAACGCCTCGGGAAGGCTTCCGACTGTCCGCACAGTGTAGGTTCAGAATGGCCAGCGGAACGTAGGGTAAGCCAGGGCTCGGAGATCCTCCTGAAGGATCGCTTGAGAGGTCAGGACAGTGATGCGTCAGGATTGCCAAAGGGGGACAAGACGAGAAGTGGTACCGGATAAAAGGAAGCTCAGAACACGCTCCTTGCGCTCATCTGTTGCGCCCAAGTGGGGAGAGTAGCCAAGGCGGGAGATTACTTCTTTCCCGGCTCTTTACCATCGAGCCCGACGGTTCTCCAACCCTTTGAACAAGGCTTTCAGGGCCAGGCTGGTCTGAGGCCCCGGCGGTCCCTCCAAGGCTTTGTGGAGGGCCTCAGGCGGCAGCTTCAGGAGAGCATCGACCCGCTTGTCATGCTCCTGGCAGCTACGGTAGGTCAGGTTGTTGCAGATCCGGCAACCAAAATACTTCCCCCCCGTGGGAGGTAGAGCTTGCCGACCCGCCTTAGGCAGGGCTTTTCGTTAATGAAAAGGGGGCAGACGAACCGGTATCGGAGGCCACCGAAGTGGCAGGGGGTGGTCACCAGCTCAACAGTGTAGTCGAGGGAGACCTTCTCCTTGGTGAAACGGTCGGTAATAGTGTACGAGAGGCGGAGGGTTAGGCCTCCCAGAGGGTTCATTGTGACCTAGTAGCCAAGGCTGGCGACCTCCTCCTGGGCGTTCGTCCAGCGGGAGATCCAGAAGGACCCTGGCCAGCTCCTCGCTCCGCCGGCTCCTCTTTCTGATCAACCGTTGAAGATCTAGCGTCCTCTTCTCCTTTGCCATGCCTTGACTGGGGTTACTCGATGATGTATGTTTAATCCCGAAACCCATCTCTGATGCGATTGTCTCTCGATGCCGAAGGAGGAATCGTTCTCGTGCGAGTCAGTTTGAAGTGGCTTCAGGAGTTCGTCGAGATCCCGATCACTCCGGAGGAGCTTCAGGAACGCCTCACCATGGCCGGGCTAGAGGTGGAGGCCCTTGAGGTGCTCGCCGCCGACTTTCAAGGGGTCGTGGTGGGACGGATCCGTCGGATCCAGGGGCATCCGCATGATCCGAAGCTCCTCCTGTGCGTCGTCGATGTCGGCGGAGAGCAGTTCTCCATTGTCTGCGGCGCCCACAACATCACGGAAGGAGACACGGTTCCCGTTGCCCTCCCCGGGGCGACTCTCCCAGGGGGGAGACGGATCGAGGCCACCGTCATCAAGGGGGTCCTGTCCCAAGGGATGCTTTGCTCGGAGGTGGAACTGTCCCTCGGGCCGGATGCCTTGGGGATCATGACCCTGCCGGGGACCCTTGTCCTTGGGCAGAACCTCCAGAAGGCCCTGGACCTGGAGGATGTGATCTTCGAGGTGGCGGTTACACCCAATCGGGGTGATTGCCTCTCCCATCTCGGTCTCGTGCGGGAAATTGCCGCCCTCCTGGGGAAGCCCCTTCGCCTCCCGAGGATCGGGTTCATGGAGCGGGGGCCTTCCATCGAGACCTTGACCTCCGTTGAGATCCTGAACCCCGAGCTCTGCCCGAGGTATGCCGCCCGGGTGATCCTGAATGTTCAGATCAAGCCCTCCCCTTTCTGGCTGAAAAGGAGGCTCCAAACCCTCGAGGTCAGGGCCATCAACAATGTCGTGGATGCGACGAATTATTGTATGCTGGAGCTGGGGCAACCCCTCCACGCCTTCGACTATGAGAAGCTGGATGGGAGAAGGATCGTCGTCCGAGGTGCGAAAGAGGGGGAACGGATCATCACCTTGGACGGCGTGGAGCGGACCTTGGCCCAGGGGATGCTTGCCATCGCCGACGCCTCGGCCCCCGTGGCCGTCGCTGGGGTGATGGGAGGGACGGAGAGCCAGGTGACAACGTTCACCCGCACCCTCCTCCTAGAGAGTGCCTTCTTCGATCCCGTGAGCATCCGGTGGACCTCCAAGGCCTTGGGCCTCTCCACCGAGGCCTCCTACCGCTTCGAGCGATGGGTCGATCCGGAGGGATGTGTTCGGGCGTTAGACCGGGTGGCCGCCCTGATCGCCGAGCTTGCAGATGGGGAGGTGGCGAGAGGGGTGGTGGACCGGGATCTTCGGGAGATGTCCCCTCGGACGATTCCTTTACGGCTGAGACGGGTCCAGAGGATCCTCGGAACGCCGGTCGAAACCCGGCAGGTGAGGAGGATCCTCAAGGCCTTAGATCTCGGGGTGAAAGGCCGGGGTGGGACCCTGGAAGTATCCGTCCCGACCTTTCGAAAGGATCTGGAACGGGAGATTGATCTGATTGAAGAGGTCTCTCGAATCTGGGGCTTCGACCGGATTCCAGTCAGTATGCCGGCGGTCCGTCCCAAGCCCGAGGCGGCGCCCTCTTCATTGAAGGTTGAGAGAAGGACCAAGCGCCTCATGGCCGCGGCCGGCTTCTACGAAGCGGTGAATTTCAGCTTTACAGGCGAAGAGGTCTTTGATACCTTGAGGCTGGCCCCTGAAGATCCGTTGCGCCAGGCGGTGAGGATCAGGAACCCTCTGAGCGAGGAAGGGGCCGTCCTCCGAACGGCCCTCTTTCCCGGCTTGCTGAGGAATGTGGCCTTCAACGAGAGCCGACGTATGCGGGCGATCCGATCGGCCAGGCTCTTCGAGGTGGGAAGGATTTATCATCCGGAGGAGGGGGCCCTTCCAAAGGATATCCTCCACTTGGCTGCGGTGGCCGTGGGGTCCCGGGAGGAACCCTCCTGGAAGGGATCGAAGGAGGAGGTGGATTTCTACGACCTCAAGGGGGTGTTAGAGGCCGTCGCCTGGGACTTTGGGGTCCTGCTGATGTTCCAGAGGGGAGAGCCGGTTTCCTACTATCATCCGACCCGCCAGGCCTTCGTCGCCGCCGATGGGACCTTGTTGGGGGCCATCGGGCAGGTGAGGCGGGAGATCGCCCAAGGGTTCGGCCTTGAATCTCTCCCCTTTGCCTTCGAGATCGATCTGGATCTCTTGGCCTCCCTTGGGAAGGAGGGACGGACGTTCATGCCTCTCCCCAGGTTCCCTGCGGTCATCAGGGATGTGGCCCTCCTCGTCCCGGAAGAGGCCGAGGCCCAGAGGATCCAACAATTCATCCAGGAGGCTGGCGGAGAACTCATCGAGGAGGTGAAGGTCTTCGACGTCTACCAGGGAGAAGGAATCCCGGAGGGGAAGAAGAGCCTGGCCTTCTCGATCGCGTTCCGGGCTAACGATCGAACCCTGACCGATGAAGAGGCGAACGCGCTTCACGGCCAGGTGTTGAACCGGTTGCAAGAGGAGTTGGGGGCGACCATCCGATGATCGTCGAACGACTAAAAGAGCTGGAAGCCAAGGTCAAGACTGCCGTCATGCTGATCGCCGAGCTGAAGGAGGAGCGGACGGCCCTTCAAACGAAGGTCAAAGAGCTGGAGGCGGAGCTCCGTTCGAAGGGGGAAACCCTTCAAACGGTGCAGGCAGAACGGGATCAGACCTTCGCTCAGGTTCAAAGACTTCAGGAGGAGCGGGAGGAGGTCCGATCCAAGGTGGAGGCGCTCCTCGATGAGATCTCGAAGATCGAGGCATCCATCGGGGAGCAGGCATAGGAGAGATGGGGGCTTCCGAACATCTCATCCAGGTGGAGATCTTCGGGGAACGTTACACCGTCCGGGCTCAGGAGGATCCTGGCCATATCCATCGTGTGGCCCAATACGTGGACGCGAAGTTTTACGAGATTGCTAAACGGTCTCCTTCCCTCCCCTCCCCCAAGATGGCCGTCCTAGCCTCCCTGGAGATCGCCGATGAGCTGTTGAAGCTCGAGGAGGAGCGGGGAAAGGTCGAGGCGGAGGCTGTCGCCAGGATTGGGGAGCTGGTCCGTCTCCTTGAGGCGGAGCTCCAGGGCTGATGGAGCCGAAATCCGTCGTCCGGCAGAGGATCCTGAAGGAGCGAGATGCCCTCTCTGAGGAGGAGCGGGGGCGGAGGAGCCGGATCATCCACGACCGGCTGAAGACGTTCCTTCCCTTCCAGGAGGCGACGGTTGCGCTCTTCTACGCCTCCTTCCGGAGCGAGGTGGAAACGGAAGGAATCATCAAGGCGTGGCTCGCTTCGGGGAAGGTGGCCCTCTTGCCGGTGGTGATCCCTGCTGAAAAGACGCTGTTGATTTCCAGGATCTCCAGCCTCGACGATCTTTGCCCGGGCTTTCGCGACATCCCCGAGCCTCAAGGGGAACATCTTCAGCCGGTGGACATCGAAGAGGTGGAGTTGGCCGTGGTCCCAGGGGTGGCCTTTGACCTTCAGGGCCACCGGCTTGGTTATGGGGGGGGCTATTACGACCGGCTTTTCGGCCTCCTCTCCCCTTCTCCCTTGAAGATCGGGCTCGCCTTCGAGCTTCAGATCCTCCCCGAACTTCTCGCCTCCGCCCACGATATCGCCGTCGATGCTATCGTCACCGAGGAGCGGATCATCCTACCGGAACGATCGTCGAGGGTGGCGCGGCCCTTCTCCAGATGAAAGGGGTGAGCACATTGTCCATGTCGTTTGTGATTCCGTTGATCCTCCTGCTGATCCTCATTGGATTCATGGCAGGGGGTTTGATGATTCAACGATTCCTCCGGCGGAAGCTGGATGAGATCGAAGCCAGGGGGAAGCGGATCCTTGAAGAGGCAGAGCGGCAGGCAGAGGTCAGGCGAAAAGAGCTGGAACTCAAGGCCAAGGAAGCGGCCCTTCGGGCCAGGGCTGATCTCGAACGGGAGAGCCGGGAGCGGCGTCAGGAGTTCTCCCGCTTGGAAAGGAAGCTGTCACAGCGGGAGGAAATCTTGGACCGACACGAGCGGGAGCTCGAGGCCAGAACCAAGAGCGTGACCGAGGCCGAGGCCCGGTATAGGGCTCTCTTAGAAGAGGAGCGGCTGAAGCTCGAACAGATCGCCGGTATGACCGTCGGGGAGGCGAAAAAGAGCTTGCTTCAGAGGGTGGAGGAGGAGGCCAAACTTGAGGCGATCGCCCTGGTGAAGCGGCTTGAGGAAGAGGCCAAGATCGAGGCAGAATGGAAGAGCCGGGAGATTCTCGCCATGGCCATCGAGCGGTGTGCCGCCGAGTTCGTGGCTGAGGCTTCCGTTTCCGTCGTGAGCCTCCCGAATGATGAGATCAAGGGGAGGATCATTGGGCGGGAGGGGCGGAACATCCGGGCTTTCCAGCGGGCCACGGGGGTCGATCTGATCGTGGACGATACCCCCGAGGCTGTCATCCTCTCTGCCTTTGACCCCGTCAGGAGGGAGATTGCCCGGATCGCCTTGGAGAGGCTCGTCGCCGACGGCAGGATCCATCCGGCTCGGATCGAAGAGACCGTGGAGAAGGCCAAGGTGGAGGTTGAGCGGAGCATCCAGGAGGCGGGAGAACAGGCCTGTGTGGAGCTGGGGATCGTGGGGATGCACCCCGAGCTGGTCAGGATGGTGGGGCGTCTGAAGTACCGGTATAGCTATGGTCAGAACCAGCTCCACCATGCGAAAGAGGTTGCCCGCCTGGCTGGGATCATGGCCGCCGAGCTCGACCTTGACCCCGACGTGGCAAAGCGGGCAGGATTGCTCCATGACATCGGTAAGGCGGCCGACGGAACATACGAGGGGACCCATACCCAGATTGCGGCTGACCTCTGCAAGCGGTACAAGGAACCGGCCAAGGTGGTGAGTGCCATCGCTTCCCACCATGAGGACCAGGAGGTCGAATATCTAGAGGCCGTCCTCCTTCAGGCGGCGGATGCCCTCTCCGCGGCCAGGCCGGGGGCCCGACGGGAGCTCTTAGAGGCTTACGTCAAGCGGATGGAGAAGTTGGAAGGGCTTGCCTCTTCTTTTAAGGGGGTGAAGCAGGCCTACGCCATCCAGGCTGGACGGGAGGTCCGGATCATCGTCGAGAGCGAAGAGGTCTCCGACCTGATGGTCTACCAGCTCGCCAAGGACATCTCCAAGAAGATTGAGGAGGAGCTGGAGTATCCGGGCCACATCAAGGTCACTGTCATCCGGGAAACCCGGGCCGTCGAATTTGCCAAATAACCCGTCCCTGGAGAGGAGGGAGAGAAGTGCCGGCGAGGCTGATCGACGGGCGGGCCATCGCCCAGCGGATCCGCGACGAGGTGAAGGAAGAGGTCCTCATCCTTCGAGAGGAATTCTGCGTCGTTCCCACGTTGGCGGTGATCCTGGTCGGTGATGATCCCGCCTCGGTCGTCTACGTGAGGAACAAGGCAAAGGCTTGCGGGGATGTGGGGATCCGGTCTGACCAGCACCTTCTCCCAGGGGATGTCTCCTCCGAGGAGCTCTTGAACCTCATTGAATCCTTGAACAACGACGATGCCGTGCACGGGATCTTGGTCCAGCTTCCGCTTCCGCCTCATATCAGCGAGCGAAAGGTCCTGGAAGTGGTCCACCCGATGAAGGACGTGGATGGTTTTCACCCTCAGAGTTTGGGTGGGCTGTTGATCGGCAATCCATTGTTCATTGCCTCCACCCCGTTGGGGATCATGGAGCTTTTGGATCAAACGGGGATCGGGATCGAGGGCAAGCATGCCGTAGTGGTAGGGTGGAGTGTCATCGTGGGAAAGCCTACGGCCTTTTTGCTCTTGCAGCGGAACGCTACCGTCACCATCTGTCACGTGAAGACTGCCGACTTGGCCTTTCACACCAGGCAGGCTGACATCCTGATCGTTGCCGCCGGGAGACCGGGCCTGATCCATGGCTCCATGGTCAAGGAGGGGGCGGTAGTGGTGGATGTGGGGATCAACCGGGTGGGAGAGAAATTGGTGGGGGATGTGGACTTCAACTCGGTTGTAGAAAAGGCCTCCTTTGTCACCCCTGTTCCTGGAGGGGTGGGGCCTGTGACGGTGGCCATGCTCCTCCGGAACACCCTGGAGGCCTACAAGCGGGCCTGTAAACGCTGACGGGAGGAGCACCGAGGACGTAACGATGCCGGCCAACCTGCCGCCTCAGTATCTGGAGGCAGAAAGGCAGTTCCGACAGGCCCGGACACCTGCCGAGAAGATCCAGGCCATCGAGGCGATGCTTGCCGTCATCCCGAAACATAAGGGGACGGAGAAGCTGATTGGGGATCTTCGACGGAGGATTTCGAAGCTCAAAGAGGAGACAGAAAAAAAGGGTGGCCCGAAGAGGGGAGCCCTCTTTTCCGTCGAGAGGGAAGGAGCGGGCCAGGTTGCTCTCGTCGGGCCTCCTAATGTGGGGAAATCGATGCTTCTCTCCCGATTAACCCATGCTACCCCCGAGGTAGCCGATTATCCCTTCACGACCAGAACGCCACTCCCCGGCATGATGCCCTTCGAAGACATCAAGATCCAACTGGTGGATCTCCCACCTCTCTTCCCCGGCCACACCGAGCATTGGATCGGCGGCATCGTCAGGAACGCTGACCTGGTTCTCCTGGTCGTCGATCTCGTCGAGGGTCCCCTCGAGCAGGTCGAGATGGTCCTCGGGGAGCTGGAACGGATGAAAATCTGGTTGATGGGCCGGAGGCCGGAGGAACCTCCCCGAGGGGCGGGGATCGTCGTGAAAAAGGCTGTCCTTGTCGGCAATAAGGGGGATGGGAAAGGGGCGGTGGATCACGGGGCCCTCTTAGTCGAGCTTTATGGGGACCGCTTCCCGGTCTTCATCGTCTCTGCAAGGGAGCGGGAGAACCTGGAGGGGTTAATGAGGGAGATCTATCAAGGGCTTGGGATTCTTCGGGTCTATACGAAGGTCCCTGGAAAAGCCCCTGACTTTGCGGCTCCCTTTGTCCTTCCCGTCGGGAGTACCGTCTGGGAAGTCGCCGGGTCAATCCACAAGGACTTTGTCGAGAAGCTCAAATTTGCTAGGCTCTGGCGCAGGGGAGCGTTGGAGGGCATGCGGGTGCCACGGGAATACCTCGTCCAGGACGGCGACGTCATTGAACTCCACCTCTGATCTTCCGAATTGCAGATTGCCGATTTCAGATTTCGGATTGAAAAATGGGGGTATCCTTCCCAAATCTGAAATCTACAATCCCAAATCCACAATTCACGAAATGGCTTCCATCTTCCACGCCAGGCTTATCCACGATCCGTTCAACGATCCCGGCGTCTTCGTGAGGCTCCAATGGGAGAGAAGGGCTTTTCTGTTCGACTTAGGGGACCTCTCACCCCTTCCGCCCGGGGAGCTTTTGAAGGTGACTGACGTCTTCATCTCCCATGCCCATATGGACCACTTCATCGGCTTTGACCAACTCCTGCGGGTTCTCCTTGGCCGGGAAAAGGCCTTAAGGCTCTTCGGCCCCCCTGGGATCCTCGGCCATGTGGAGGGAAAGCTCAAAGGCTTTACGTGGAACTTGGTGGATGATTACCCTCTGGTCCTGGAGGTCCACGAGATCCATCCTGGAGAGATCCGATCCGCCTCCTTCCCCTGTCGGGAGCGGTTTGAGCGTCGGGACCTCGGAAGGCGACCTTTTCACGGGGTCCTCCTGGATGAGCCCCTCTTCATCGTCAAGACAGTCCATCTGGACCATCGGATCCCCTGCCTCGCCTTTGCGTTGGAGGAGAAGGTTCATCTCAACATCGACAAGGACCGCCTTGACAATCTCGGCTGGCCGGTGGGGCCATGGCTCGGGGAGCTGAAGCGACAGATCCAGGAGGGGAGGCCTGATGAATCACTCTTCGTCGCGAGGTGGAGGAGGGATGAGAAGGTAGAGGAGCGGGTGGTCACGTTGGGGGAGCTGAAGGTCCAGGTTGTCAGGATGAGGGAGGGGCAGAAGATCGCCTATGTGACCGACATCCTGTACAGCGAGGAGAACCGTGCGAAGGTGGTGAAGCTTGCCAAGGATGCGGACCTGTTCTTCTGTGAGGCCACGTATTTGGAGCGCGACCTGGATAAGGCCGAGGAGCGGTATCATCTGACAGCGAGGCAAGCCGGCTCCTTAGCCAGGGAAGCGGGAAATCGGAAGCTGGTCCTCTTCCACTTCTCACCCCGGTACAGAAACGAGAGCAGGGAGCTCTATCGTGAGGCGGAGGAGGCCTTTGGAGGGGCCGTGGTCGTTCCTTTGAAGTCGGCTAATGCGGCGAGCGGATGATGATCCGTCCGATCGTTGTGGGGTTCTTCCTTATCCCAGGCATTCTCCAGTTTCGAGGAAGCCGGTATCTCTGGGGTCTTGGCTTTCTCATTCCCTCCCTCTATGCGCTCTGGAACATCGCCTCGTCCATCATCGGGTTTTTCTCGCGCTACTACGGTCTGGTTGGATCGTCCGGGGCGGAGCTGGAGCGGGACCTTGTAGAGTTTCAGGGGTACGCCCTCCGGTTCGCCCTGTCCACAGGGATCTATCTGCTTGGTATCCTCGGGAGCATCGTCGAGGAACGTCTCTCATGGACCAGGAGGGAACACGGCTAACGAACTGTGTTGCCCTTAGGGAGGATCTATGTGAGGATCGAAAAGGATATTTCCAAGGTACAGGCGATCAAGCCTGCGGTGTCGGCGGTCATCTTCGACAATGGGAAGGTCCTTCTCCACCAACGATCGGACAACGGCCAGTGGGGCCTCCCCGGGGGATCGGTGGAGATCGGGGAGACGGTCTCCCATGCGATTGTCAGGGAGGTGAAGGAGGAAACCGGGCTTGACGTCCGGGTCATGAGGTTCGTGGGCATCTACTCGGACCCCCGCTTTCAGATGGTGAGCTACCCTGACGGGAAAGGGGTCCATTACATCTCCTCGGTCTTCGAGTGTCAGATCGTCGGTGGGGCCCTGACGACTTCGCCGGAAACGCTGGAGCTGGGTTTCTTCGACCCTTATGATCTGCCCGCCGACATTGTCCCACTCCACGTCATCAGAATCCAGGACGCGATGAAGCGGCAAGAGGCCGCGTTCATCCGTTAGAGAGGAGGGGGCTATGAGGCTCAAAGGTTTGGCTGCCCTTATCACGGGAGGGGGGACAGGGATCGGGCGGGCGACGGCCCTTCTCTTTGCGAAGGAAGGGGCGGGGGTCGCCGTGAACTACTCCAAGTCCCAGGCCCAGGCAGAGGAGGTGGCCAAGCTGGCCCGCGAGATGGGGGTCAAGGCAATGGCCCTCAAAGCTGATGTCTCGAAGGACGGCGAGGCGCGGGCCATGGTGGAGAAGGTGGTGGCCGAATTCGGACGGCTCGACATCCTGGTGAACAATGCTGGTTTCACCCGGAGGATCGACCATAAGAACCTGGAGGCCTTGACCGATGAGATCTGGGACCGGACCTTTGATGTGAACCTCAAAGGGGCCTTCTATTGTGCGAGGGCGGCCATCCCTGTGATGAAACGGCAGGGGGGAGGGAGTATCATCAACGTTGCCTCGGTGGCGGGGTTCACGGGGTTTGGCAGCTCTATCGCCTATTGCGCCTCGAAGGCGGGGATGATCTCCCTGACGAAGTCCTTGGCCAGGGCCTTCTCCCCCGAGATCCGGGTGAACACCATCGCCCCAGGCTTCATCGAGACGGGCTTCGTCAACTGGGAACAGGAGATCGTCGAGCGGTCGCGTCGGACGAACCCTTTGGGCCGGAACTTCCAGCCCGAGGATATTGCCGAGGCGGCCCTGTTTTTAGCGGTCGCCTCCGCTCTGACCGGCCAGACCATCATGGTGGACGGCGGCCTCACCGTTTTAGGACCTAAGTTTTAACGACTGAAAGCTGAACGCTTACTCTTGGCCACCGACGGTGATTCCCGTCCAGTTCTCCCACAGGGTGATCAGGACCGGTTGAGCCAGGGGGCCCTTTCCCATGGCCTTGGCCATCCTGAAGATCTCGTGGACGAGGGCGGCCATGGGAAGGGGGACGTTGAGATCCCGACCAAGGGCCAAGGCGTAGCTCAAATCCTTGCACACGATGTCCACGGTCCCCCCGGGCTGGAAGTTCCGGCTTAAGACAGCCGGGGCGGCGACGTCCAAGACCTTGGAGCCAGCCCATCCACCTTTGATGGCTTCGTAGAGCTCGGCCGGATCGAGGCCGGCTTTGGCTCCGAGGGCGAACCCTTCAGCGACGGCGGTGAAGGTGGCGTTAACGATCATGTTATTGATCAGCTTCGCAGCCTGCCCCGCGCCGGAAGGACCCATGTGGACGATGGAGCGTCCTAGGGATTTAAGGACCGGGAGGGCATTCTCAAGGGCATCGGCGTCCCCGCCGACCATGATGGCCAAGGTCTTCTCCTTGGCGGCGGCCTCCCCGCCGCTAACAGGAGCGTCCAGAAAGCCGATCCCCTTTTCTCGAAGGATCTTCGCGATCTCCTTGGTGACGGAAGGGTCAGTGGTCCCCATGTCCACGATGGTCCCACCCGTCCGGATCCCCTCGACGAGTCCTCCCTTCCCGAGGATGACCTCTTTGACGGCCTGGGTGCTGGGGAGGGAGAGGAGGACGATCTCGGCCTGACGGCCAACCTCGGCCGGCGAGGAGGTCCCCTTTGCTCCCTCTTGGACCAGGTGGGCCATTTTGTGATGATCCGTATCAAAGACAAAGACAGGGTAGCCGGCCTTTAAAAGGTTCCGGGTCATCGGCCCTCCCATGACCCCGATCCCGATGAATCCGAGCGAGCGAGTGTCTGTCATCGATATCTCCTCCTTTCAACGTTCCTGGATGCGATCTTTCGAGCGACAGAACTCTAACACCCAGTCTCCTCGACGTCAAGGCCGATGTGGGTCTGCCACCACCTTCAAGCCCTTGCGCCGAGGCCTTTGAAGGGGTAGGATAGGGAGAGCTTGTTGAAGGCGCCGGGTATAGTGTGTCATGGTGAAGATGCGGTTCCATCACTATAAGGCGATATACTGGGTCCTGCCCAAGGGCCTCCTGAGCGAGGCCTACGTGCCGGTTGTCGTCCACGACGACTGTAAGGGGTGTGTAGTGTGCGAGCGGACGTCCGAGTGGTTCATGGAGTTCGCGCGCCTAGCCCGGGATCTGATCGGCGTGAACCTGAGAGACTGCCTCCACTGGGGCCATCTCTTCGACAACCCCCAGCCTCTTATTGTTCCCACGTCCAACCTTCAACAGGTGAACGATGAGGTCATCAAGAAACTTCGGGAGGCCTACTACGCCATCCCAGAAAAACGACGGCCCCATCTGAAGAAGATCTGGCCCCACGATCGGCACCTCTCCCAAACCGAACGGTTCGAGGATCGCCTCAAGATCGTTGAGTGGATGGTCGATCTCTGGAAGGACGGTCAGTACATCGGTTGGCCGAGCTGATGGCTCCTGTTTTCAGGGTACCGTATGTATGATCGAAGGAGGCTATGATGTCTGAGCTGGATGCGAATGAGCTTCTCAAGACCGATAAGGCACACCTCATCCATCCCCTGTCCCATCCCCAAGACCATACCGAACCGCTCATCTTCGTGAGAGGCAAGGGAGCTGTCCTTACCGATGTCAGAGGTCGGCAGTACATCGATGGGCTTTCAGGCCTCTGGAACGTGAACGTCGGCCATGGCCGGCAAGAACTGGCCGAGGCCGCTGCTACTCAAATGAGCACCTTAGCGTACTGTTCCGCTTATGCAGGAGCCTCAAACGTCCCAGCCATCCAGCTTGCCGCCCGCCTAAGCGAGCTCGCGTACCCCAGCTTAAACACCGTTTTCTTTGCCAGCGGTGGAGGAGAGGCCAACGAATCGGCCTTTAAGACGGCCCGTTTCTACTGGAAGGCCAAAGGGAAGCCGGACAAGATCAAGATCATCGCCAGGCAGCTCGCGTACCACGGTGTCACGTTGGCCACCATGAGCGCCACCGGGATGCCGGCCTATTGGAAGATGTTTGAACCCAGGGTTCCGGGGTTCACCCATATCCCGTCCCCTTATCCCTACCGGTTCGAGGGGGTCAGGGAAGGGGAGAGCATCGGGGCCGCAGCCTCCAGGGCCTTGGAGGAGGCAATCCTCCGCGAGGGGCCGGAGACGGTTGCCGCCTTCATCGCCGAGCCGGTCCAGGGGGCGGGAGGGGTCATCGTCCCGCCCGATGACTATTTCCCAAGGGTCCGGGAGATCTGTTCAAGGTACGACGTCCTCTTCATCGCTGACGAGGTCATCACCGGCTTCGGTCGGACTGGGCGCTGGTTCGCCCTCATGCGATGGGGGGTGGAGCCGGACATCCTCTCCTTCGCCAAGGGGATCACCAGCGGCTACCTGCCGCTGGGAGGGATCATGGTTTCCGACGAGATCCGGGATACGATCCTCTCGGTCCCCTATGAGGATCGCTGGATGCATGCCTATACCTACTCGGGGCACCCCACCTGCTGTGCCGTCGCCCTGAAGAATCTGGAGATTCTCGAGGACGAGGGCCTGGTGGGGCGGGCCGAGCAGATGGGGAAGAAGCTGCTAGAGGGCTTACAAGCGCTCTATGAGCTTCCGGCTGTCGGGGACGTCAGGGGGTTGGGGCTTATGGCCGCCGTGGAGCTGGTGGCCGATCGAGAAAAGAAGACGCCCTTCGATCCTGTCTTGAGGGTGGGGAGGCGCGTTCGGAGGGAGGCGCAAGAGCGAGGCCTCTTCACCCGCTTCATCCGGGATGTCCTGGCCCTGGCTCCGCCTCTCGTCGTGACCGAGGAGCAGGTAGATCGGATCGTCGAGGGCCTTCGAGGGGCGATCCAGGCGGTGGTGCCGGGGTGCGCGTGATGGTCAGGCGGGGTTCCGTCCCGTGGATGAAGAACTCGATGACAGCCGTCTTGTCGTCGGGCGGAGCGGGGCGGCCTGTTTGATAATCGACGGGGATGGCGATAACGTTGGGCGGGATGGGGAAGTCCTCCTCAGGGAGGGAGGGAAGGACCTTCTGCATGAAGTTGGCCCAAATGGGGACCGCTAGGTGGGAGCTCGATTCGTGAGAGCCCAGCGACCGTTTCGTATCGTGGCCAACCCAGACCCCGGCCACCAGGGAGGGGGTGTAGCCGATGAACCAGACGTCGGTTGCCTCCTGGGTTGTCCCGGTCTTCCCGGCCAGGGGACGCTCTAAGAACCCTGCCCCTTTCCCAGTCCCTCGCTGGATGACCCCTTTTAAGATCTGGGTCAGGATAAAGGCGACCTCCTCCTTCATGACCTGCTCTCCCTCCGGGAGCCGTTCCTCCAGGATGTTCCCCTTCCCATCTACGATCTTCCGGATCGTATACGGCTGCATCCTGATCCCTCGGTTCGCGAAGACCCCGTAAGCGGCGACCATCTCTAACAGTGTCACCTCCGAGACCCCGAGGGCCAGGGCGTACTCGGGGCGGAGAGGGCCCTGGATCCCCAGGGCGCGGGCCAGCTCGATCACCGGTTGGACCCCGACCCTCTCGATGAGCTTGACGGCCATGACGTTGATGGAGTGTTCCAGACCTTGGCGGAGCGTGGTAGGGCCTCGGAATTTCCGGTCGTAGTTCTCGGGGGTCCACACCCCACCGGCGACGGGGTAGCTTATGGGGGAATCATCGAGGACCGTGGAGGGGGTATAGCCTCGGTCAAAGGCGGCGGCGTAGACAAAAGGTTTAAAGGCCGAGCCGGGCTGCCTCCGTGCCTGGACGGCGCGGTTGAACTGGCTCCGCTCGAAATCGTAGCCGCCGATCATGGCTTTGATCTGCCCCGTCCTCGGATCCATGGCCAAGAAGGCCCCTTCGATTTCTGGGTCCTGCTCGAGAGCCATCTCCAACTTCTTTTTTCCTTCGTCCACGGCCAGGATCTGGACCTTGACTGGATCCCCGGGGTTAAAGACCTTCCAAGGCTTCTCAAGGCCCGTCCAGCCAAGCGTTTCGAAGGGAAGCTCCCCATAATACTGGCCGACCCGGACCGTCAGGCTCTTCTGGCTGACGCTGATGACCTCAGCGAGGAGGATTTCTCCGGCCCTGGGGAAAAGGTAGGAGGGGCGCTCCCGGGCCATTGCCCTCGCCTCAGCCCTGTACCCCTTCGCTTTATCAATGGTTCGGAGCCCTTTGAAGAGGGCCTCTTCGGCGGCCTTCTGCATGGTGAGGTTTAAGGTGGTATAGACCTGGAGGCCACCATGATAGAGGGCGTAGGTCCCGTACTGGTCCTCGAGCCTTTGGCGAATTTCCTCGACGAAGTAGGGGGCCAGGTTCCTGGTCGGGTTGAACCGGGACTCGTCGAAGGGGGCCTTGGAGGCGGTCAGAGCTTGTTCCTTCGTGATGAACCCCAGATCCTCCATCCTGTTCAGGACATGTTCCCGGCGCCGTTTGGCCCGTTCTTTGTCCACGATGGGGGAATAGTACGTGGGGGCTCTAGGGAGGCCGGCTAGGGTAGCCGCCTCGGCCAGGATGAGTTGGTCCACTGATTTGGAGAAATAGGTCTGGGCGGCCGCCTCGGCCCCGTAGGCGCCGTGGCCGAAATAGATTTGGTTGAAGTAGAGCTCCAGGATCTTGTCCTTGCTGTAGCGCCTCTCGATCTCCAGGGCGAGGAGGATCTCCTTCACTTTCCTCTCCATGCTCTTTTCAGGCGTCAGGAAGAGGACCTTGGCCAGTTGTTGGGTGATGGAGCTTCCCCCTTCGGCTAGACAGAAACATTTGACGTTCTTCCACATCGCCCTGGCGATCCCACGGAGGTTGATCCCGCGATGCTCATAGAACTGGGCATCCTCCACCGCAATAAGGGCCTGGATCGATGGCTTGGGGATCTTACTTAAAGGGGCGAAGATCCGGTTCTGCTTGAAGAGGGAGGCAAAGGGTTGATCCTGGTCGGAGTAAAGGATGGTCGCGACCGAGGGCTCGTAATTCTCTAGGGGATCAAGGGGTGGCAGGTCTTTGACGTAGGCGGCGACCAGCCCACCAGCGGCCCCTCCGGTGATGGCCAAACCAATCAAGAAAAACCAGAGAAAAAACCTTAACAACGGTCTTCGCATGGTTCCCTTCCCCAAGGGTAAGTTACAGCTTATCATACCATACAGAGGCTGTTTCCAGGGCCATTTAGTTTTCCAGTATGATGCCCAGGAGGGCCAAGGCTACCTAGGGCTGGGCGGCAAAGCGGCGACAGGCGGCAGCGATGTTGGTCTCGCCCGCCCAGCGTAGCAGCCCGATGACCGTGTTGCGGAGGGCAGCCATCACCTGAGGGATGTTGCCACCCCGCACCTGGGAGCGGTCCTCATCGAACGTGACATCGCGGACCCAAGGCGATTGGTTCTCGATAGGCCAGTGGTCGCGGGAGAGGTGGAGCAAACGGGCAGGGTCCGCCCGCTCTGGGGAGAGGCTGGTGATCCTATAGACGACCTCCTGACCCCGCTCCCCGCTCTTCTTGACGTGAACCGTCCGCTCCACCTGGAAGACCTGCTGGAGTCCTGGCCAGTCGCTGTACCCCCTCAAAGCGGTGCTGGCCGTCAGGCGGCGCTGCTCGATCCGGCCGTGCCCGATGTCCCTCGCCTCGACCGCTGCCATCGTGTCAGCCAAGAGGTTCGGTTGTTGGAAGACTACCTGGATCTCTTCCAAAAACTGGGGTTGGTTCCCTTTGACGATCATCCCATAGTCCCCACCCCCCTCCAGGATGGTGTGGGCCACTTCCCGCTGGGTGA
>JACQHM010000119.1 GCA_016199025.1 Candidatus Methylomirabilota bacterium
ATCCTGTACGGAGGAGACGAAGGGCCCGCTCCATCGCCGACGTATCGACCCACACCGGCTGGGCCTTCACGCCGAGCCGACCGGCGAGCACCTCCGCCACCTCTACGTCGAGACCCGGCGGGCCGCTTTCTTCCGCCGTCGAGAGGGGCAGATTGTCCAGATCGGTGCAGGCCTTCAGGAGCTTGGCCCGCTGGATGCGGGTGAGGCTCTCATCCTCGGCGGCACGGCCCATGGCCGGTACGAGGAGGATGAAGAAAAGACCTACGAAAAGCCACCAGAAACCCCTCATCGCGGCTTTCCCGCACGGCTCCTGATGAAGGTCACGAGCTTCCACAACTCCTCATCCGTCAGGACACTGCCGAACTCCCGCATCCTTGTCCCCGGCACGCCGTCGTGGATCGTGCGGAAGATCTCCTGATCGCTTCCTCCGTGCGCCCACACCTCATCCGTGAGGTCGGGGCCCTGCCCCCCTTTGGCGTCGTAGCCGTGACAGGGGCCGCAGAACGACTTGAAGAGGCGCTCCCCCTGGCGAGCCGCCTGGGCGTCTCCTGCAAAGGGGTTGGTCCCAGATGAGGGAGCGTCTGCCTGGGCATGCACAGGCAGGCGCTCCCCCAAGACTACTACAAGGACAATCAGCAGGCTACTCCAAAGGCACAACGTTCCCCTAGTCGGGTAACCCGAAGACCACAATGGCATCGCCCTTGGTAAAGTCCTTCATCTCGGGCCAGGCCGAGGGCAGGTCGGCCATCGCCGTCCCACCACCCCAGCCGGATGGCACCGCGATGTATTGCTTGCCATCCACCAGGTAACTGATCGGTGAGGCCCGGTGGCCGGCACCGGTATTGATGCTCCAAAGCTCCTTACCGGTCCTGGCGTCTAACGCGACGAAGGTCCCGTCTGGATCGCCATAGAAGACCAGGTCCCCCGCCGTCGCCAGGACCGAGGACATCTGCGGGTATTTGGTGTCGTTCCGCCACACGGTCTTCCCGGTCTTCACGTCGATGGCCGAGATGAAGCCGGGCGGGCCCTCGCCGGGGAGCATCTTGTACTCACCGCCGAGATAGAAGAGCCCCTTCTTTGGCTCCTGCTTCTGGGAGATGGCGATCATTGGCGCGTCCATCCCTGGGACGAAGATGAGCCCCAGCTTGGGGTTGTAGGCGGCATGGTTCCAGTTCTTGCCGCCGACCAGGCTCGGCCAGATCGTCGCCCCCTCAGGCGTCGGCACCACGTCGGGGATCGGCTTGAAGTCGGTGGTCAGCCCCTTCGTCCAGTTGATCTTCTTCACGTATTGGGTGGCGTAGAGGGGCTTTCCCGTCACCCGGTCGAAGGCGTAGACGTACCCGTTCTTGTGGACCTGCACCACCGCCTTCACCGCTTTGCCGCCGATGGTCGTGTTAACCAGGATCGGCTCGTTCATCGAGTCAAAGTCCCAGACATCATGAGGGATATGCTGGAAGTACCACTTGAGCTTCCCGGTGTCGGCGTCTAAGGCCGCCAGGGACGTCGTGTAGAGGTTATCGCCGGGCCGGACATCGCCGTAGAAGAAGGGGGCCGGGTTGCCGATCCCCCAGTAGATCAGGTTGGTCTCAGGATCGTAGGTCCCCGGCAGCCAGGTGGAACCACCCCCGTATTGCCACGAGTCGCCGCCCCAGGTCTCATTCCCGGGCTCCCCCGGGCCTGGGATCGTGTAAAAGCGCCAGACCCGCTTCCCGGTCTCGGCGTCGTAGGCGTCAAGGAAACAGCGAACCGGGAACTCAGCCCCGGCGATCCCGGCGATCACCAGGTTCTTCACCAGGATCGGCGGCGAGGTGTTGGAGAAGCCGTCGGCAAAATCGACGATCTGCGTCTTCCAGAGCTGCTGGCCGGTCTTGGCGTCGAAGGCCACCAGGTGGGCATCCAAGCTCAGGTAGTAGACCTTGCCGTGGCCGACGACAACGCCGCGGTTCAAGGTGCCGCAGCAGAGGGGGACATTCGAGGCGTTCTCATAGGTCGTCCGCCACTGCATCCGACCCGTCTTGGCATCCAGGGCGAAGATGTCGGTCTTGAAGCCTCCCGTCGTCACGTACATGACACCGTCCACGACGATGGGCGTGACGTTCAGGCCCTCGTCCACGTTTCCGGTCTGGAAGATCCATTTCAGCGCGAGCGACTTCACGTTCCTGGTGGTGATCTGGTCCAGTGGGCTGAACCGGGTCCCGGCCAGGTCATGGTGGTACATCGGCCACTCGTGCGTCTTCTTCTCCAGCTCGGCAACCGACTGGGCGCCAGCCGGGGCTTTCGCAAACAGACAGAGTGCAAAGAGCCCAAACACCAGAACCATCCCTCTCTGCCATCTCGTGAGCTGTTTCATCGGTTTCCTCCCCAAGAAAAGAAACACCTTTGTTCTGCCGTCACCGCCTCTTGATCCTGAACTCGGCGTCCTCTGGGCTTCTATCCTATGCGGGGATCAACGTACCTCAAAACCGGGCCCTCGTCAACTCCAATACTAGAGATGGAACGCTTACGAATGGCCTTGACGGGATGAGCAGGGGAGGAGTATATAAGGATCGGGCATGTTCGGGAGAAGGCCTATCATACCACAGACCACCGGGACCTATTGGGGTAAGGAAAAGGAGGAGAGACAGTGAGCGCCATTCGGGAGAATTGGGTGAAGCGGGCCCTTCGGGCCGGCGAGAGGACCTGTGGGGGTTGGCTCCACCTCTGTAGCCCCATCTCGGCGGAGATCATGGCCCATGCCGGCTTTGATTGGCTCATGGCCGACCTCGAACACTCCCCCTGCGACTACCAAACCCTCATGTCCCTGTACCAGGCCGCTTCCGCCACCCCGGCCATCCCTCTGGCCCGGGCCCCCTGGAACGACTTCGTGGCGATTAAGCGGATCCTGGACTGCGGCGCCTACGGGGTGATGATCCCCTGGGTCAATACCAAGGAGCAAGCCGAGGCCGCGGTGGCGGCCTGCAAGTATCCACCGAAGGGGATCAGGGGCATGGCGAACACCAGGCCAACGGGTTGGAGCCGGCACACCAAGGAATACGTGGCCCGCGCCAACGATGAGGTCATGGTCATCCTTCAAACAGAGACCATGGAAGCGGTAGGAAATATCGACGACATCCTCTCGCTCCCGGACATCGACGTGATCTTCATCGGCCCCGCCGACCTCTCCACCTCGATCGGTCGCCCCTTAGAGGTCGGACACCCGGAGGTTCAAGAGGCCATCACCACCATCGAGCAGGCCGCCAAGGCGAAGAAGATCGCCCTGGGGACCGTCTCGGGCACCTGGGAGCAGGCCAAGGCCTTCTACGACAAGGGCTATCAGTTCGTGAGTCTGGCCTCGGATGCCTACCTGTTGGCCCGACACTCCTCGGAGGCGGTCTTGAACTTCCGGAAGGCCTTCGGCCCCCCGGCCGGGTTATCGCCTGGGAGGTAGGGGAGTCGCTCTCCCGTTTTCTACCTGCAACGGGCCTCAAACTGTGAGCGGCGTGCCACCTTCCTAGCGACCAACACCCCTTCCCCTTCGAGGAACGGGATCTGCTCCCGCTTGAAATCCCGTAAGCCTTCCCTCTTCAGCCACCCTTCGACCTCCCCCCAGGAATAGCTTCGGCCTTCCTTTGTCCAGAGGAGCATGTTTAAGGAGAAAAGGGCCGGCCAAGAGGGATGGCTTCGAGAGTCTTCCAAGAAGTAGTCCCGGATGATCAGGGTCCCGCCAGGACGGAGGGTCTTCACTAACCGGTGGAGGAGGCGCTGACAGGCTTCGGGACCATTACTGTGAAGGATATGGGAAAGGAGGATCGCATCGTAATTGTTCGGGAAGCGAACCCGATGATAGTCCCTCGGCAAGAGCCGGATCCGATCTTCCATCCGGGCCGCCCGGACATACCGGCGGGTGAAGACGAGGGTCCCCGGGAGATCGAGGACCGTGGCGTGAAGGCTCGGATAGGCTCGACAGAGGACGATGCTGTAGGCCCCCGAGCCCCCTCCCACGTCCAAGAGGTGCGAGCACCTGGAAAGATCCAGCATCTCGGCCAGAGTCTTCGCGGTGTGGGCCGCCATGGCCTCCATGGCCGCGATGAATCGCCGGGTCCTGGGGGTGGACTGCACGAAGAGATCCGGGGCTGGGGCGGGTTTGCCTCGTTTCACGACCCGTGGGAGCAGAGCCCAGGCCGCGAACCGGTCATGATGAATCCGAAGGTAGGGCACAAGGGTTTGAGGGCCCTCAGAAACCAGGAGGGGTTTAAGTCCCGACGGGAGTTGGAAGCCAGCCCCGACCTTCTCGACGAGGCCAAGAGTGGCAAGGGCATGGAGGAGGAGGTCCACACCCCTTTGATCCAGGCGAAGGGTCCTGGCGAGCTGTCCAGGAGTTTTGGGGCGATCCTTTAACCCCTCGAACACCCCGAGCTTGAGGGCGGTGAGGAACCCCTGAGAGGCCCAGTAGCCGGACGCGAGCGCGATCAGGTCCGATGGATGAAAGCTCTTCTCCACGACCCCCATTCCCTTTTCCTCCTTGTAGACCATCGTAGACGTTTCTGAAATTCCAACAGAAGCGACAATTTGCTTGACATCCTCGCCCTGCTACGGTACAGAAAGGCTATCATGGCCCGGAATACTGGCCCTCGGTCAGCAAAGATGGTCTTCCCGGCCCCTCGGTTGTCTGGCCGCAGCCCTCAGGTAACCTCCAGTCCCTTCCTCAGAGGCCTCAGTTGGATCAGCAAGGGGGCCTTGCCATTTTTTCAGGCGTTCATCATCACCCTCGTCACCATCGGCATGAGCCTCTTCGCCGTCCTGATCCTGCTCCTGGAACCCATGCCTCAAAGGACCAGAGAGGTTCAACAACAGCAGCCCCTCCAACTCCGTTCACCTTCCCTCGCCACCCTCTGGACGTTCGACGCCTGGAGGTCACCTCCGATGGAGGACCTGCCCCCCGATCGACTACTAGGGGCGGTGCCCTTTGACCAGCTCCGTTCGATGCATCGGTTCCCCCCGCCCACGCCCCTGACCTCTCTCCCCGAGCCCGGTTCCATGGCCACCTATCTCGATCAGATGCAAGGGAAGATCGCCGACCTCTGGAAGCCTCCCCCCTTAAGGACGCCGAGACAGTTGAGTGTCGTGGTCACTATCCGTATGGAAGACTCTGGACAGCTCACCTCGGCCACTGTCGCCCGTTCCTCAGGAGACAAGGCCTTCGACGAGTCGGCCCTCCGGGCGATCCGGCGGGCCCCTCCGTTCCCCCCCCTCCCCATGGACCTGGAGGAACCCCTCCAGGTGGAGCTTCGATTCCACGCCAGTCGGAAGGGACGACCTTTACGGACCCAGGCCGCCCAGGAAAATCATGTCTCAAAGGGTGAGTCCGCGGAAATCAACGGGGACAGGATCGAGACCGAGCGTCTCGAAGAGCGGCTGAACGTGGCCCCCGAGCACCCGCACCCCTCCTAAGATATATTGATACGACTAGCCCAGGGGCGGACGTCGGTCGGTCCAAGGTCTCGCGGCCTCGAAGGCGGCCGCGGCCTTCAAGACCGTGATGTCGTCATACCGGCGGCCGACGATCTGAAGTCCGATCGGGAGGCCATCGGCCGTCCACCCGCAGGGGACCGTGGCCGCCGGTTGGCCCGTCAAGTTGAACGGGAAGGTAAATGCAAACCATCCCCGGCGTGAGATCCCTTGGGCCGCGATATCCTTCGGCCCCTCGATCCCTACCGCGAAGGGCGGAACCGCCACGGTCGGGGTGAGGAGCAGGTCGTGTCGCTCAAAGAACCGACGGACGATGTCCCACATGGCCGCCCGCCGGAAGGAGGCCTGCATCAGTTGGAAGGCACTGATCGTCTGCCCCTCCTCGATAATCCTCACCAGAGGGGGGTCAATCCGGTCCCGCCACTCTGGGAGGTACTCGCCTAATCGGGCCCCGATGCCGGCATAGAAGAGGGTGGCCCAGATCGGCTCCGGGTCCTCGAAGCCGGGATCGGCCTGTTCCAGATGGCATCCAAGATCTGCAAACGTTTTCACGGCAGCCGTCGTGACCACCCTGACCTGGGGGTCAACGTTGGCGTGGCCAAGATCCGGGCTCCAAGCCACCTTGAGACCCTGGATGCCACCCTGGAGGGCCTGCAAATAATCCACCCCACTGGCAGGAAGGGAGTTCCTGTCGCGTTCATCGGGCCCGGCGATGACGTTCAACATGAGGGCCGCATCACGCACCGTCCGGGTCATCGGCCCCGCATGGGACAAGGTCTCGGCGGCGCTCGGGGGATAGACGGGGACCCGCCCAAAGGAAGGTTTGAACCCGAAGATCCCCGAGAAGCTGGAAGGGATCCGGATGGACCCACCGCCATCCGTCCCCACCGCTAAAGGCCCCAGCCCGGCCGCTACCGCCGCCCCCGCCCCCCCGCTGGAACCCCCCGGGGTCCGGTCCAGGTTCCAGGGACTCCTCGTGATCCCGAAAACCAGGTTATCTGTCACCCCCTTCCACCCGAACTCCGGACTGTTGGTCTTCCCCAGGATGATCGCCCCTGCCCCCTTCAGCCGCTCCACCGCCGGGGCATCTTCCTCCGGGACAAAATGCTCGTAGAGCTTCGATCCCCACGTCGTCCGTACTCCCTTGGTGATGATCAGGTCTTTGATGGACACCGGGACCCCATGAAGGGGGCCGAGAGGGTCCCCCCGCAGAACGGCCGCCTCGGCCTCCCTGGCAGCTTTTCGAGCCGCTTCGGCTGTGACGGTACAGTAGGCGTTCAACCCAGGGTTCAGGCGCTCGATCCTGGCCAGGATGGCATCGATCACCTCCACGGGAGACACCCGTTTGGCACGGATCGCTTGTGCCATCTCCGTGGCAGGCATGTAACAGAGATCATCGGTTGGCATCGGCCTGCCTCCATCTAGGGAATAAGGTTCATCAACCATTTTGAGCGGTGGACTACTAGTATTGAGAGAAGAGAGGTGGTTGTCAACGGAAGAGTTGCGGGGGCCATCCGTCGAAGGTGGTGAGCGTCGATCCAGCCCTGACGAATGGACTTTTTTCGCACAGAATTTGTTGCCATGGACTTGCTGGAACAGCGGGAGGAGAGTTTTTTTTCGCAATCTTTTCTTGAACCCCCTGGCGCTCGGGAGTATCTTCTTGGGTACGAATTGAAGGGGCGATGGGAGGAGGGGGGGACCATGGCCGTGACAGACCGGGAGCAGCCAATGGGAAAGCGGGGCGGTGCAGCGGACGAGGCAGAGCAGCAGCAGGACCTGCTGCCGTGTTTTTTGGGGACCTTCCGGCATGACTTTGGGGGGGTGAGCGAGTGGGTGCGGGGGGTGGACGATCCCCGTCAGCCCTCCTCCATCACGTATTTCGTTGGCGTTCCTGGTGTTTGCAGGCCTGTTGCTGTTCGTCTGCCATTTGGGGTCTCGCCGCCAGTTCAATGCACGGGTTCGAGGCACTGGGGCCTCCCGGGCCAAGTTTGGGACCTTGTTTGGGGTCGAGCAGGTCCCGCATGGGGACACCCTCAATGGGGCTTTCAAGCGGTTGGCTCCCGGGCAGGTTCAGGAAGTGGTCTGCCAGATGGTGGAGACCCTCATCCGCCGGAAGGTGCTCTATCCGTATCGGCTGCTGGATCGGTACTTTCTGATCGCGATCGATGGCACCGGAC
>JACQHM010000142.1 GCA_016199025.1 Candidatus Methylomirabilota bacterium
ATTTCTGACAAGGGGGAGGGGGGATGAACGGTGGGGCTGGTCTTGCTCATCCGATGGCTGTGGGAGCCGAGCACAGGGAGCCCCTCGAAAGGGAGCGAGTCCGCCCTGGACATCCTGAAGAAGCGGTACGCCCGAGGGGAGATCATCAAGGAGGAATTCGAGGAGAAGAAGAAAGATCTCCTCTAATCGTTCCCTCCAGGTGGCCGAGGACGAGTGTGGGAAGCTCACCATCCTTCAACACGGATGCTGACCGGTACGACGCCTGGTATGACACCCCTAAAGGCCGGGTGCTGCTGGCCTCAGAGGTGGCGTGCCTGAAGCCGTTCCTCCAGCGGTTCCCCAGGCCCTCCCTGGAGGTTGGGGTGGGCACCGGTCGCTTCGCCCAGGCCCTTGGAATCGGATACGGCGTGGATCCATCGTCACGGGCCCTTGACAAGGCACGGGAAAGAGGTGTGAAGGTCGTGCTGGGTGTGGGGGAGGCCCTCCCGTTCAGGAACGACGGCTTCGGGGCGGTGTTGATGGCCTTCACCCTTTGCTTCGTCCAAGACCCCAGCATGGTGCTCAGGGAAATTCACCGGGTCCTGTTCGCCGGAGGTGGGCTGGTCTTGGGCCTGCTCCTGAAGGGAACCCCTTGGGCCGACTTTTATGCGGAACGGGGAAGGGAAGGGGACCCCTTGTTCCGAACGGCCCACTTTTACGCAAGGGAAGAGGTGGAAGCCCTGCTCAAGGAGCACGGTCTTTCCGTCACCAGCTCTCGCTCGACCCTTTTCCAGCCACCCGGGCTGGAGATGTATCGAGAGGAAGAGCCGGTGGATGGTTCTGTGCCTGGAGCGGGTTTTGTCGCCATGTTAGCGGTGAAGGCTGGAGGGAGGTAGAGCTCTCAGAGGGAGGGGACAGGGTGAAGGGCCATTTCGAACAGATCGAACCTGACGGGAGGGAGCGATGAAGAAAGAAGGGACTGAGGTCTCCAGGCTTACCGAGCTTTCCGTCAGATACCCAAAGGCAGTGATCCTCCTCACCTTCCTGATCACCATCGGGTTCGCCATCCAGTTTCCCAAGGTCAGGATCGATACGGACCCCAAGAACATGCTCCCGGCCACGTCGGACGTGAGGGTCTATAACGATCAGGTTGAGGGGTGGTTCGGGCTTCACAAGGACATGATGGTCCTGGGGATCGCCAATGAGAAGGGGGTCTTGAACCAGACGACCCTGGAGCGGATCGCCCGGATCACCGAGGAGATCCTGAAGCTCAAGGGGGTGGTGCTTCGGGATGTGGCGAGCTTTACGACGGTGGATAACGTCGTCGTGGAGGGAGGGGCCCTCGCCGTCCACCCCCTGATGACCCAGGTGCCCAAGACCCCGGAGGAGATGGAGGCCCTGAGAAGCTCCCTCTTCGAAAATCCGCTCTTCCTCGACCGCTTCATCTCAAGGGATGGCACCACCACGGCCATCTACATCCCCCTGGAAGAGGGGGCCAACGGGAAGGAGATCGCCGACCGGATCCAAGAGATCCTGAAGCGGGAGAAGGGGGAAGAACAATACTCCCTGGCCGGGGACCCTGTGGCCAGGGACACCTTCGGGGCCGAGATGTTCATCCAGATGGGCCTTTTCGCCCCCATCGCCGGGATGATCATGTTCATCGCCCTCTTTCTCATGTTCAGGAACCTCGCCCTGGCGGCGACCATGATGGTCGTGGCCATGCTGAGCACCGTCTGGAGCATGGGGGCCCTGATCGGCCTGGGGTATCCCGTCCACATCATGAGTTCCATGATCCCCGTGTTCTTAATGGCCATCGCCACCGACAGCATCCACATCTTTAACGAGTTCTACTTTCGGTTTAAAGAGGTTGGGGAGAAGAGGGCCGCCATCCTGGACACCATCAGGGTCGTCGGCCCTCCTGTCCGCTACACGGCCCTTGCCACCGCCATCGGCTTTGGCGTCCTGGCCCTGGGGGGGATCATCCCCGTCCGGGTCTTCGGCCTCTTTGTAGCCTTCGGCACCCTCGTCATCCGCCTGATGAGCTTTAGTGTCCTCCCGGCGGTGATGATGCTCCTGAAGGAAGAGCGGCTGATGAAGCTCGTCGGCCGGGAGGACCTGGAGCGGGGGGCCTCCCGGTGGCTGGGGATGATCGGGAAGATCAGCCTTGAACGGAGCAAGACTGTTGTAGCTATCGGGCTTGTCCTCCTCACCCTGGCCCTGGTCGGGATCACGAAGATCCGGATCAACAACAACATGGTGAACTGGTTTAAGAGAGGGAGCGAGATCCGCCAGGCCGATGCCGTGATGAATCAGAAGCTTGGCGGGACCTCCCTCGCCTATCTCGTGGCCAGCTCCGAAGAAGAAGACGCCATGAAGCGGCCTGCGGTGCTCCGATACCTTGAGGCCCTCCAGCGGGACCTGGAGAAGGCCTCCTTCGTGGGGAAGACCACCTCGGTGGTGGACGTCGTCAAGCGGATCAACCGGGTCCTGCACGACGATGATCCGAGGTTCGAGACGATTCCCGATGCTCAGGACGTCATCGGCCAGTACCTCTTCCTCTTCGCCTCATCGGCGAAGCCCCGCGACCTCGACACCCTGGTGGACTACCCCTTCCAGAAGGCCAACATCTGGGTCCAGCTCAAGACCTGGGATGCGGTGGGCATGCGGGAGGTCCTCGACCGGATAAGGGTCTATACCGCCGCCCATCCTCCGCCGGGGGTCACGTTTAAACCGGCAGGGATCGCCTACTTCAACCTGGTCTGGAACGACGAGGTCCTCCGCGACATGGTCAGGATGTTTATCATCGCGCTCATCCTGGTCTTCCTCGTCCTGGCGGCCAGCTTCCGGTCCCTCCGGTGGGGCGCCATCAGCTTCATCCCCCTCCTCTTCACGATCCTCTTGATCTACGGCGTCGTGGGCTTCATCGGGAAGGACTTCGACATGCCCATCTCCGTCCTTTCCACCCTCTCCCTGGGGATGGCGGTTGATTTCGCCATCCACTTCATCAGGCGCTTTCACCAGAGGCTGGCGGTGGATTCCGATGTCAAAGAGGCCCTCCTCTGGACGGCCGCCCGTCCCGGGAAGGGGATCATGCGGAACGCCGTCCTGTTTGCCATCGCCTTCTCCGTCATGGTCTTCGCCAGCCTGACCCCCTATATCGTCGTGGGCCTGTTCATTGTCTCCCTGATGCTCGTGAGCGCCCTCCTGACCATCATCTCCCTCACGGCCCTCATCAACCTCTTTCACCCCTTCCTGTTGAAGAAGGGGTAGCGGCGGAGGTACCCCATGCGAAAGTTCGTAACTCCCTTGACCGTCCTTCTCGTTCCGTTGGCCCTCGGCTTACGCCCCTCGCCCGTCGGGGCCCAGACGTTAAGCGGGGAGGAGATCATGAAAAGAAGCTCCCTGGCCGAGTTCTACCCTGGCGACGACATGAAAGCCAGGGTCCTGATGCGCCTCATCACCAAGGATGGGGGTGAGAGGATCCGAGAGATGACGATGCTCAGGAAGAACCTCCAGGAGGGAGGGGATCAGCGCTATTTCATCTACTTCCACCGGCCCGCCGATGTCCGGGAGATGACCTTCCTGATCTGGAAGTCCCCGAGGAAGGACGACGACCGCTGGCTGTTCATCCCGGCTCTGAAGCTCGTGAAACGGATCGCCGCCAACGACAAACGATCCAGCTTCGTGGGCTCCGACTTCAGCTACGAGGACGTCTCGGGGCGGGATGTGGAGGAGGACAGCCATAAGCTCCTCAGGGAGGAGAAGGTCGACGGCAAAGACGCCTTTGTCATCGAGAGCGTCCCGAAGGATCCCGCGAGCGCTGACTTTGGCAAAAAGCTCTCCTGGATCGACAAGGTCAGCTTCATCCCCTTGAAGGAGGAGTACTACGACAGGCGAGGGGATCTTTCCAGGGTCTTCTCGGCCGACGAGGTCAAGCAGGTCCAGGGCCTCTGGACGATCACGAAGCGGACGATGAAGAATGTTCAGACGGGCCACCGTACCGAGGTGACCTTCCAGGAGGTGAAGTATAACTTGAAGCTCTCCGATGCCCTCTTTACGGAGCGCTACCTGAAGAACCCGCCGCCGGAGGCGGTCCGATGAGGGTGAGAGCCTCAATCTGGATCGCCTTAGGCCTTCCCCTCGTCTTCGCCTCCCCCCCGGCCTCTTTTGCGATCGAGGTCCCCATTCATGGATTCCTGGAGGTGGCGGGGGGGGTGCGGCTTCAGGACGATCCGGCCCAACCGGAGGATGCGACCTTGGGAGAAGGCCGGGTCCAACTGGAGGTGTCGCATTCGTGGGAAAAGGGCCCCAAGGTGTTCCTGCGGACGGACTTCATCGGGGACGCCGTCCTGGAGACGACGAAGATCGAGGTCCGGGAGGTCTACATTGACTCCCCACCCATCCCCAAGGTAGACGTTCGGATCGGGCGGCAGATCCTGACCTGGGGGACGGGCGATTTTCTCTTCGTCAACGACCTCTTCCCCAAAGATTACCTCTCGTTCTTCATCGGCCGCCAATCCCAGTACTTGAAGGTGGCCTCCGACGCCCTGAAGGCGAGCCTGTTCGTCGAACCTCTTTCCCTGGACGTTGTGGCGATCCCCTTCTTCACCCCCGATCGCGTCCCCACCGGAGAGCGGCTCTCCTTCTTCGACGGGCTCTCAGGCCGCATCGTGGGGAAGGACGCGGACCTCACCCTCGAGGAGCCCAAGGAGACCTTCGGGAATACCGAGGTCACCCTCAGGCTGCTGGGGCACTTCCAAAGTTACGAAGTGGCCCTCTATGGGTTCACGGGCTTCTTCCACTCCCCTGTAGGGGTGAAGGATCCGATGAAGCGGGTGCTCTTCTATCCGAAGCTGAACGTCTACGGTGCGAGCACCCGGGGCCCTGCCCTCGGGGGGATCGCCAACGTGGAGATAGGTTACTACGACTCCCGTGAGGATCGGGCGGGGAGGGATCCTTTCGTCGAGAACCCTTCGATCAAGTACCTCGTGGGCTACGAGCGGCAGCCCTGGGCGGATTTCACGCTAGGGGTCCAATACTTCCTGGACCAGATGTTGAAATTCGACCGCTTTCAGGCCTCCCTCCCTCCAGGGGCCCCGACCCGGGACGAGCTCCGCCACCTCTTGACGTTGCGGCTGACCCAATTCTTGCGCTATCAGACCATCGAGCTTTCCCTCTTCGTCTTCTACAGTCCCTCGGACGGCGACTCCTACGTGAGGCCCTCGGTCTCCTACAAGGTGACGGACAATCTCACGGCTGTCCTGGGGGCCAACCTCTTCAGTGGAGGGAGGAGCACCCCCTTCGGCCAACTGGATGCGGATGACAACCTCTATCTCCGTCTGACCTATAGCTTTTAGGCACGATCAGTTGTAGGATAAGGAGGTGATGGGAGATGAAACTCTACATGGAGCAGTGGCTTCGACTCCTGGGAGGGATCATCGTCTTGGTCAGTGTCCTCCTGGCCGCCTACCACAGTCCCACCTGGCTCTGATTGACAGGGCTGATGGGGGTGAACCTCATCCAGTCGGCCTTCACCAACTTCTGACCCTCGATGATCGTCCTGCGGGCCGCAGGCGTGAAAGAAAGACCATAAAGGGACCACCGTGAAGGAGAAACAGTTGGAGGAGAGGCTCTACGAGCTTCACGCCAGCGTCTGTAAGATCATGGCGAGCCCGAAGCGCCTGAAGCTGATCAACACGCTCCGGGACAAGGAGATGACCGTCGGCGAGCTGGTGCACCTCACGGGGATGGGCAAGGTGAACGTCTCCCAACACCTAGCCGTCCTCCGGGAGAAGGGGATCGTCACCGCCCGGAGGGATGGGATGCACATCTACTACAAACTGGCCAATCCCAAGGTCCTCCAGGCCTGTGAGCTGATGCGGGAGGTCCTCTTCGACCAGTTCAGCGAGCAGCGCCAGGTGTTGGAGCGGGCGAAGAAGGTCTTCGAACGCTAAGGAGGGATGCACCGATGATGGGAGGTCCTGGATGGATGGGAGGACCAGGGTGGGGGGGATGGGGGTTCGGGGGGCTCTTCATGACGGTCTTCTGGATCCTCCTCATCGTGGGTCTGGTCTTGCTCATCAAATGGCTGTGGGAGCAGAGCGGAGGGAAGCCCTCTCAAGGAAATGAGTCCGCCTTGGACATCCTCAAGAAGCGGTACGCCAGAGGGGAGATCAACAAGGAGGAGTTCGAGGAGAAGAAAAAGGATCTGCTGTGAGGTTCCCTGAGGGGCCAACGATGCGGAATTCATTACGGGCAGGAGGAGTGAGCGATGGAATGGTATAAGGTGATCAAGTTCCTGCATGTCCTGGCGGTGGTGTTCATGTCGGCTCCCCTCTACAACCTCATCGTGGTGAACGAACGGGTGAGGTTTGGGAAGGCCCCCTTGCCGGTGGACAGGTACTTCGAGAACATCATCCGGGGAAATTCCACGCGCTGCTATGTCTTTCAACTGACGGCCCTGGTGACCGGGCTGGTCCTGATCACCATCCCAGGAGACCCACTGAGAGCGCTTGTCACGAACTGGGTGCTGCTGGTGAAGTTTCTCCTGCTCCTCGTCCTCATGGGGCTCCTCTCCTGGGTCCATTTCGGAATCCAGCCCCGGATCGATGGGTTGCTCTCCCAGGCCCAGGGGGAGACGATCCCTCAGGAGATCGCCGGACAGATCGCCCTCTTCCGCGGGCGGAGGAAGCGATTGGCGGCGACCTGCCTGTTCCTTGTTATTGTCACGATCCTGCTGGGAGCCCAGGTCTTCTCGCGGTTCACCCCAATGGTGACGGTGGGGCTGATCCTCCTGGCCGCCCTTTTTGCCTGGAGGGTGTATCGAACGCCTATCCTCTACGGGTGGGTGTAGCGGCTTCAGACCCCTTCAGGATCGCCTCCAGCCGCTCATGGGCTCCCCTGGCCTTCTCCAGGTGATGCCCCAGGATCTGAAGGATCTCGTTTCGCAAGGTGGGGCGGAGGGTGAAAAGGAACGTAAAGATCCCCTGCAGGGCCTCCTCGATAGCCTGGGCGGCGGTCCGCACCTGTTCCTTCGTTTCCTGATCCATCAGGCCATCCCCCCCTCCGCCTCACCCCGTAGGAGGCTCCGGCTTGTCCCCGATCTTGATCCCGTACCTCTCCTCGAACTCGTCGATGGGGATCATGTCGATGGCGTTCCAGGCCAGGTGCTCGCAGACCCGGGCGCAGATCTGACACCCGATGCACTCCTGCCACCGGATCCGGACGGGAGGGATGACGGCTCCCGTATACCCCTCTGGATGAGGGTGGTCGATGCAGGTCACCGGACAGAAGTCGATGCAGGCCTCGCAGCCGGTGCAGGAGCTGTTGACCACGGCCATGAGCCTGGGCCGCTTCTTCTTGACCGTGTATTTGACCTCCTGCGGGATCCCTTCGTAGATCCCTTTCTCCGCCATGCACACACCTCCCTGGGAGACAGGCTCAAAGATCATCCTGCTGAATGGCCCGGAGCTGGCATCACCCCTTCCGGCCAACCAGATCCTTTCTCAAGCTTTCGAAGAGCTCCCCCATATCCTTGGAATCGCCGACCCGGACTGTGAACCCGCATTTGGTGCACCGCTTGTAGTAGAAGCGCCAACTCCCATCCCTATGGAGTCCTCCGATCCGCTCCATATGCGTCTGGCAGCATCGCTTAGGCGCCGGGGGCGAGACCAGCTTGCGGGGGTAGTCATTACAAGGGGCCTTGTCGGCACTGTATTCGACGATGGTCGACCTCCCCGTCTGGCTGAAGGTGGCGGGAGAGACCCCCCTCCTCCTCCCCGTGCCCTCGACGGTCTGCCCTTGGCCGCTTCTGGAAAAGCCTGGGATCCGCCGTCTCGGCTTCTGGGCTGCCTCTCGCCTGCCATTCCTCTCTCTCAACGCACCCACCTCACTTCCTCAGAAAACACGAAAAGCGGCTCCTCCACCCCTTCCTGACCCTCCTCACAAAAAGCCGTTCTGGAGCGGCTATTCTGACCATCCTGCCCGAAAATATGAGAAATTGCAAGAGATCAGAGGTCCTTCCGGAACATCTTCCTCTTTGAGGCTCTTAATCGGCCTGGGCGGTCCGAGAGGCTTAAAGGTGCTAAAAATATAGCAGATAGAGCTCAGAAGGTCAAGGAAAATAGGACCAACCGTTCTGGAACACCGTTCCGACCTTGAACGGTGACATCCGCGTGCTTTTCAGGCTTGACGGGGAAGGAGGTTTGAGGTACATTCCTTACCACTTTGACAGGGGAAGCTCACATTTCCCCCAGAGGTTAGGGCTAAGGACCTAAAAAAAGGGGGGGGGTATATGGCAACAGCATACCATGGCAAGATTCTTAGGGTGGACCTGTCGGAGGGTCGCCTTTGGACGGAGGAGGTCCCGGAGGTTCTGTACCGCCGCTATTTAGGAGGGGGAGCGCTGGCCTGTCACTATCTCTTGAAAGAACTCCCGCCGAGCCTCGATCCTTTAGGCCCTGAGAATCGCCTCATCTTTATGACGAGCGTCATCACGGGCCTAATGATCTCAGGTGCCAACCGGTATACCGCGGCGGCTAAGTCCCCTTTGACCGGAGGGTACGGGGAGGCCGAGGCAGGCGGCTGGTGGGGTCCAGAGCTGAAAGCCGCCGGTTTCGACGGGATCATCATCAGCGGCTGCGCGCCGAAACCGGTCTATCTCCTCATCGCCGATGGGAAGGCGGAGCTTCGGGACGCCTCCCGCTACTGGGGGGAACTTTCCGGGGAGGTCCAGGACGGCCTTGAAACAGAACTGGGCGATAAACGGATCAGGGTCCTCCAGACCGGGGTGGCGGGCGAGAAGTTGGTCCGCTTCGCCGCCATCGTGAACCAGCTCAAACATTTCCATGGCCGTTCGGGGTTAGGAGCGGTCATGGGCTCGAAGCGCCTGAAGGCCATCGTGGTTCGTGGCCGCCACAAGTACGAGCCTGCCAACAAGGACGGGGCCAAGGTGATCTTCAACTGGTTCAAGGAGCACTACGACCGGGAGAACGATACCATGCACAAGCTGGGGACCTCCCGGGGCGTGTTGCTCTTGGACAAAGCGGGTATCTTGCCTACCCGGAACTTCCAGCAGGGCTCCTTCGAGCTGGCCAAGGAGGTGAGCGGCCAGAAAATGGCCGAGACGATCCTCACCAAGACGGGGACCTGCTACGCCTGCTCCGTCGCCTGCAAGCGGGAGGTTGATGTCCCCGAGCTAGGGGTCACCTCCAAGTACGGCGGCCCCGAATACGAAACCATCGCCGCCAACGGGGCCCTCTGCGGCGTGGGCGACTTGAAGAAGATCGCCAAGGTGAACCAGCTCTTGAGCCAGTACGTTCTCGACTCGATCTCCACCGGCGCCACCATCGCCTTCGCCATGGAGTGCTTCGAGCATGGCCTCCTGACCAAAGAGGACATGGGGGGGATCGAGCTCCGCTTCGGAAACGCCGATGCCGTCGAAACGCTTGTCCAGATGATCGGCCGGCGGGAGGGGATCGGGGATCTCCTGGCCGAAGGGGTGAGGCGGGCGGCGGCAAAGATCGGCAAAGGGGCCGAGCGTTTTGCCCACCACGTCAAGGGGCAGGAACTTCCCATGCACGAGCCCCGGGGGAAGAAGGGGTTGGCCATCGCCTACGCCGTCTCGCCGACGGGGGCCGACCACATGGAGGCGCCCCACGATCCCCTCTACGAAGGCTTCCACCATTCCGGCAACCCTTTGGGCGGCCCCCTGGGGTTGATCGAGCCGATTGACATGTTGGATTTCGGCCCGAGGAAGGTGAAGGCCTTCTTCCAGTGTCAGAAGGTCTGGAGCCTGTACAACAGCGTCGGGATGTGCGACTTTGTGGGAGTGCCCATCGGGTCTCTCACCCTGGACAAGCTGGTGGAGTATGTGAACCACGCCACCGGATGGGATACCAGTCTCTACGAACTCCTGAAGGTGGGGGAGCGGGCCAATACGATGATGCGGCTCTTCAACCTCCGGGAGGGGTTCGGAAGGGCTGACGACATGCTCCCCCCGCGGATGTTCGAGCCGATCGGGAACGGGGTTCTTGAAGGGGAGCGGATCGACCCGGAGCAGTTCCAGAAGATGCTCAGCCTCTACTACCAGATGTGTGGATGGGATCCGGAGACCGGCGTCCCCACGGAGGCGAAACTGGCCGATCTCGACTTAGAATGATTGGCGTGGTCAAGGGGAAATCCCCCCGTTCCCCCCTTTCCCAAAGGGGGGGTGGGGGGATTTGTTTTGAGCTTCAGACGCTCCGGCGCTATAGGACGATCCACTGATACACCTCTCCATGATAGGTGAGGGAGCCAACCCAACGACGCTCTCCCCCATCCCAGACCGCCTGGGGGGACACCTCGACCGGCTCCCGACCGAACCAGCCCCGAAGGGCCTCCCGAACCTTTTGGATGATCTCACCCCCTTGCAGCAGGTGAAGCTCCTCCTCCACCTCCAAAGGGGCGCTGATGTTTAATGCCGGGACCCTCAACGTGGCCATCTTAAGGAGACCTTTCAATAGACCTTATCGATGACGATGTCCACATGGGAATTGCCGATCCTGGCAGGGTTCTTCGGGGAGGTCCCTTCCAGGTCCCCGGGTTGGGGGGGGCCGGCCCCCCCGCCTTTCGTGATCCTCGCGACCACGTCCACCTCCCCTTCGAAGGGCCGCTCGGTCAGCACCCGGTCCTCGGGGCCGAGGGTATACGAGAGGGGGAAGGAAGGGTTCGGGATCCGTTTCACGGCCAGAGGGGGTCCTGATCCCTGTCTAGCAATGATGAAAAGGACATCGCCGAAGGTGATCTGTTTCAAGAGCGATGGCTCGAGGGAGACCGTCCCCGAGATCACCCCTTCGGGGGGAGCGATGTTGGAAAAGAGGCGATAGGCCGCGAAGCTGAAGAGGCCGATCAGGGCCAGGACAGAGACCAGGACCACCCTGATCTTTTCCCTCGGCTTGGCCTTTGCCATGTTCCGAGCTTCACGCATCTCCCGCTTTCCCCTCCTTCGGCTTTGTCGGGCAGAGAGAGTTTCTGACCGAGATCCTCACACCGGGGAGCCGGTCGGCTGCGGAAAGGACCATGGCCTTGGTCGCCACCAACCAGTAGTTGGCTAGCTTCTCGTACTCGAAGAGGACCTCCTTGAGATCGTCACGATGCTGCCACCAGGTGTCCGGATGGAACTCGTCATATTTCGTCGGATGCGACAGGACCCGGATCCTCCCGTTCGTCAACCGTTGCATGATCCGTGAGGCCCTCCTGGAGTGATGCTGATCGGTCACCAGGATGACGGAACGGGCGGGCTTTCCCTCCAAGTGCGCCGTGACAGAACAAAGCTCGCTTAAGGTACTGTAGGCCTCCTCCCGGACGACGTCCACGTCCTTCATCGGAATCCCCAGGCGCTTCAAGATGGTGACGCTGATCTCCGTTGATGTCGGAAGCTTGACGCCTCGGGCGGCGAGGCGGTCGTAGCCATTGGGCTTGACCTCGGTAGTGAGGATCACCCGCTTCGCGTACCCTTCCCGATAGAGATCGACCGCCTCCAGGACCCTCGCCGGTGTACTGCTCCCTCCCGAGAGGACCACGATGACATCGGCCCTCTCCAGCGGCGTCTCGTAAACGAGGTAACGGCCCATCCCTCCTAGCAGCCAGGGGTGGCCGATGTAGAGCACAATAGCGAGGCCCAGGATGATGATCAATGTGACAAGGCGTCTCACGGCACCTCCTCAGCCTTCCAGCCGAGCCGGACGAAGGCCTCGTCAAAGGCCACCCCACACCTCCGGCAGAGGAACTTGGGATGCCCCCACTCGGGAAGATACCCTGCCTCCACCTCCGTCCCTCCACAGGTGGGGTGGGTGAAGATGTACTTGACCCTCCTCCCCTCTTTGGTGAAGAGCCGCCCGAGCCATCTTTTCAGCATGACCTGTGCACCTCGGGCGAACCCACGGGCGGCCCGCTCCAGGTCCACCGGCATCCCTTCGGCCGCCGGCCGATACGGCTCGGAGGGCTGGGGCGGAGCCAAAGGCTTACCCCTCGTCTCTTCCCCCATCGGCTGGAAGAAGGGGCATTCAGGCTGCCGGCCCCAATAGGTACAGGCGATCGTCCTCCCATCCTCGACCTGCACCCCCTCCTCGACCAGGAGCTCGCAGGCCGCGAACAGGGCGGCCCCTTCCGGGGACTTCACGAAGCGGCGCCAATGGGCGATGGTGTGGCGGCAGAGCACAACCCGGCCCTTTCATGCTAAAGTCCGGCTCCTCTTTCTCCCTTGATGCGCCGGAGGGCCCACCACCCGGAGGGAAGGGCCAAGGCGGCCAGGAAGAGCTTGATGAGATCGCCTGGAACGAAAGGATAGAGGCCGGCCGCCAGGACGTGGCTCGTAGGGAGGAAGCGGGCCAGCCAGGGGAGGCCGAAGAGGTAGATCACCACGTTCCCCACCAGCATGGCCAGGGCAGCCTTGAAGAGGTGTCGATCCCAACCCCGCTCGGCCAGGAACCCCACCACAAAAGCGGCGGCGACAAAGCCAAAAAGGTAGCCCCCCGATGGCCCGAAGAGCTTCAGAACGCCCCCCGAGCCCCCGGCGAAGACAGGAAGCCCCGCCGCCCCCTCGGCGAGATAGGTGAGGAGGCTCAAGGCCCCCCGCCGGCTCCCCAACAGGGCTCCCACCAGAAGGACGCCGAAGGTCTGTCCCGTGATCGGGACGGGGGTCCAGGGGAGCGGGATTGAGACCTGCGCCGAGAGGGCCACGAGGACACTTCCACCCAGGATCAGCGCGAGATCGGCCAGGAGGCCCATCTCGGGC
>JACQHM010000133.1 GCA_016199025.1 Candidatus Methylomirabilota bacterium
CAAGAAGAAGGTCCGTAAACAGCACTGGCTGCATGGCAGACTGTATCTCGTCGAGAACGTCGAGGCAGAAGTGTGCAATGAGTGTGGGGAGCGCTATTTTCATGCCAAGACCCTCGATACCATAGACCGCCTCCTCGAGGGGGAGCATGAGGTGAAAGCAAGTCTCCAGGTTGAGGTTGTCAGCCTATAGTGGGAGAGGGCAGGACGTCATCTGACAGGCGGTCTATACTTTGGGCTGAAGCCCCACATCCGAAGTAGTGGGGGGTAAGTGAGACATCATTTGTGCAGAGGTCTTGAACAGGGAGGGCAAGACATGACAAGGCGGATGTCGAAGGGAACGTGTCAGTTCTGCCAGACTACCTTTAGTAAGGCGGCGATGACGAGGCACCTGGAGGCGTGCAAGCAAAGACACGTTGTTTCCGAAACGCCATCGGGCAAGCGGGGGTTGCAGAAACGGAGGCTCCTCCACCTGGTGGTCGAGGGGCGCGACCGGCCTGAGTATTGGATGCACCTGGAAGTGCCGGTCCACGCAACCCTCGAAGACCTGGACCGGTTCTTAAGACAGACCTGGCTGGAGTGCTGTGGACACCTGAGTGCGTTTACGATTCACGGAGAGACCTATAGCACCTCTGCCATCGGGCCGTTCGAGGAGATGGAGGGCGAGGATATGGATGTGGCCTTGGGGGAGGTGCTGAGTCCCGGGGTGAAGTTCTTGCATGAGTATGACTTTGGCACCACGACGGAGCTGAACCTCAAGGTGGTGTCGGAACGAGAAGGTGACCTGAGAGGGAAGCCCATTCGGGTCCTGGCCAGGAATGAGGCTCCTCTCCGAACCTGTGAGTCGTGTGGGAAGATCGCCACGCAGGTGTGCAGTAGTTGTAGCTGGGGAGGCGAAGGATGGGTGTGCGACGGGTGCGCTGGTACGCATGAGTGCGGCGAAGAGATGCTCCTCCCCGTGGTGAATTCCCCGCGGGTAGGGATGTGTGGCTACGAAGGATAGGGACACGAAATCCTTGCATCCCTGCCTCTCCTTGATATAATGGACTCAAGGGCGTTTCTCCGAGCTGCTGAACCTAGAGGGGCTGGTCTGCCTAGGGTTCCGCAGCCGATAGGGTAGGGCTGGAAACGGCCCTGCCTCCCATCCTTGGAAAGGGGAACCCAGAAGGGTTCCCTTTTTTATTTTTGGAAGGCCGTTATGGAGAGGGTCCGGATTACCTTCCAGCCTGAGGGGAAGATCACTGAACTTCCCGTGGGAGGAAGCGTTCTGGAGGCGACCGAGCCTCTGGAGCTGTACATCGCTTCCCCCTGCGGCGCCGAGGGGAGGTGCGGGCGTTGCAGGGTTCGAGTCCTCGATGGATCCATCCCTTACGATCCCCTGGAGCTGGAGCTCCTCCGCCCCGAGGAACGGGAACGGAGAATCCGCCTGGCCTGTCGCCTGAAGCCTTCCCATGATGTCGTGGTGGAACTCTTGCCGGAGTACGTCTACGTCCAGCCGAGGGCCAAGCTGGAGATCCAGGGGCCCGCGGTGGAGGTGGAAAGCGGCCTGGAGAAGCACCTGGTGGCCTTGAAGACCCCAACCCTGGAGGATCCAGTCTCCCTCCTTCGTCAGATCCACCGATCCCTTCCTCTCAAGGATGAGGAGTATCGTCTCGACCTTGAAGCGGTGAAGGCCCTCCCCAGGATCCCATGGGGGGACGGGGAAGTGGCGACGGCGACCATCTGGGATGGGACCATCATCGCGCTGGAGCAGGGGGATACCAGAAGGGCCCAATACGGGGTTGCCGTGGACATCGGCACCACTACCATCGCCTGTTTCCTGGTAGATCTGATAACCGGCGAGATGGGGGGCGCGGCGGCAAAGGCGAACAGCCAGCGTTTCTTCGGAGATGACGTCGTCTCAAGGATCAAATATACGATGGAGAAGCAGGAGGGCCTGGGACGGCTCCATCGGCGCCTGATCAAAGATGTGAATGCTCTCCTGACCTCGATCTGTCAAGAGGCCGGGGTTTCTCCAGATCAGGTCTATCGCATGGTATTCGTTGGGAACTCGACCATGGCTCACCTCTTCCTGGGCTTGGATCCCCGCTCCTTGGGCACCGCCCCCTATGTCCCTCTGGCCGACGAAGGGATCGAATTCCGGGCCGGAGACTTGGGGATTGCGGCAAACCCCGCCTGCCGCTGCTCCTTCCTCCCTGCGATTGCCAGTTGGGTCGGCTCGGATGCCCTGGCCATGACCCTGGCCACCGGGATCGATGAGAGCGAAGGGATCATCCTCGCCATCGACGTGGGGACCAATGGAGAAAGCGTCCTCGGTTCGAGGAAAGAGATCCTCTGCTGCTCCAACGCCGCCGGCCCCGCCTTTGAAGGGGCCCACATCGCCGATGGGATGCAGGCCTTCCCGGGGGCCATCGAGGCGATCTGGATCGAGGAAGACGTCCATCTCAAGACCATCGGCGGCTTTTCCCCGAAAGGGCTCTGCGGCTCCGGCTTGATCGACGCCGTGGCCGTCCTGTTGGAAGCTGGCCTGATCGAACCCTTCGGAAGGATGCTTGGCCGCGAGGAAGCCGAGGAGAGACTCCCCCACCTCGGCTCATCCATCTTGAACCGCCTCCGCCGTGAAGGCTCCCAAAACATGTTCGTCCTGGCCACGGAGGAGGAATCGGAGACCGGCCTTCCCATCGGGCTGACCCAGTCCGACGTCCGGGAACTCCAGATGGCGAGCGGGGCCATCGCTGCCGGCTGTCGGCTTCTC
This sequence comes from Candidatus Methylomirabilota bacterium, assembly GCA_016199025.1. Lineage (GTDB taxonomy): Bacteria > Methylomirabilota > Methylomirabilia > Methylomirabilales > JACQHM01 > JACQHM01. Next base: position 2,753 of record JACQHM010000133.1, read on the forward strand.
ATGAGGGAGATGGGGATCGAAGAGCAGGACATCTCAGCGGTCCTCTTAGCCGGGGCCTTCGGCAACCACATCCGGGCGGAGAGCGCCGTCCGGATCGGCCTCATCCCCTGTCTCCCTTCAGACAGGGTGCACTTCATCGGAAACGCCGCCGGGGCGGGGGCCAGGATGGCCCTCCTCTCCCGTTCCGTTTCTCGGAGGGCTTTTGCCCTCCGAGAGAGGATTCGGTACGTGGAGCAGGCGGGACGGCCCGACTTCCAGGATCTCCTGATGGAGGCCATCGTCTTTCCAGAACTGTAAGGGAGGGGTGCCCAACTCGAAGGTAACGGGTGTTGCAGGCAACTTCTCGGCCATCACAGCATGGGGTAACGGGATGGAAAGGAGGAGAAGAGATGGTGGATCTCAAGATGCTGGCGGAAGCTGTCATCCGAGGAGACGCTAAAGAGTGTGCACGGCTCACTCAGGAAGGGTTAGATAATGGCCTCTCCCCCCAGGTCCTCCTGAATGACGGGCTGATGGCCGGGATGGCTGTCATCGGGGAGCGGTTCAAGTGTAACGATATCTACGTCCCCGAGGTCCTCATCGCCGCCAGGGCCATGAAGGCCGGGATGGTGATCCTTCGCCCCAAGCTGGCCGAGACGGGGGCCAAGCCGGTGGGGAAGGTCGTCGCCGGGACCGTCAAGGGAGACCTCCACGACATCGGGAAGAACATCGTCTGCATGATGCTGGAGGGGGCGGGCTTTCAGGTCACCGATCTCGGGAACGATGTGGCGCCGGAGCGGTTCATCCAGGCCATCAAGGAGCAGGAGGCCCAGATTGTCGGGATGTCGGCCCTCTTGACCACCACCATGTTGAACATGAAAGGGACCATCGAGGCCCTGAAGGCGGCCGGCCTCCGGGAGAAGGTCAGGGTCATGGTGGGGGGGGCCCCGGTGACCCAGCGCTTCGCTGAGGAGATCGGAGCCGACGGGTATGCCGAGAACGCCGCCGTAGCCGTGGAGAAGGCGAAGGAGCTGTTGGCTGTGCATTGAGGTTGGCAATCCCTCCTAACGGGTGTTTAAGAGGGGGAAGGATGATGATGACGCACCGTGAACGGATTCTCGCAGTCTTGAATCACAAGGAGCCGGACCGGCTCCCCCTCGACTTGGGGTCCGCCATCGCCACCACCATGACGGCCAAAGCTCACGAGCGGATGCGGGCCTACTTGGGCCTCCCGTCGGAGCCTCCACCGGCCACCTTCTCCAGGCGCTCTTCCACGGTCATCCCGGACGAGGCGATCCTTCGTCGCTTCGACGTGGATGCCCGTCCCCTCATCCTGGGAAACCCCGACGGCCGGCCTGACCGGGAGGTTTCCCCGGATGCCTTTGTGGACGAGTGGGGGGTGACCTGGGCGAGGCCCGAAGGGGGCCATTTCATCAGCACCGACGGCCCCTTCTATCATCAAGACGAGCCCACCCGGGAGGACCTGGAGAAGTTTCCCTGGCCCGATCCCGCCGATCCTGGGCGTTACCGGGGCCTTCGAGAGCGGGCCAAAGAGCTGCATGAGAAGACCGATTACGCCGTGATGCTGAATCTGGGGGTGGGGCCTGTCCACCAGTGCCAGTTTGTCCGGGGCTACGGGGAATGGCTGGAGGACCTCCTGATCAACCGGGCCTTCGCCGAGGGCTTGATGGACCGGGTCGTCGAGATCTGGGTGGAGATCACCGATCGGGCCCTGGAAGAAGCGGGCGACTCTGTGGACCTGGTGATGTACGGCGATGACGTCGGCACCCAGAAGGGGCTCCTCCTTCGGCCGGAGCTGTACCGGCAGGTGATCAAGCCCCGGCACAAACGGATGGCCGACTGTGTCAAGCGGCACGGGAAGCCGATCCTCTACCACTCCTGCGGCTCGGTCTATGCCCTTGTCCCGGATCTGATCGAGGTGGGGATTGATGCCCTGAACCCGATCCAGGTCACGGCGGCGGAGATGGATACCAGGCGCTTGAAGCGCGAATTCGGCCGTGATCTGATCTTCTGGGGAGGGATCAACACCCAGAGGGTGCTCCCGTTGGGGACGCCCGAGGAGGTCCGGGAGGAGGTCATGCGGCGGATCGAGGACCTGGCGGAAGGGGGTGGGTACGTCCTCTGTGCCGTGCACAACATCCAGCCGGAGGTGCCGCCGGAGAACGTCGTGACGATGTACGAGGCCGCCCAGGAATACGGGCGATGAGGAGGGCGCGATGAGGAAAAGGGCCCCAAACTTTGAGAACCTCCGGCGTACCCTTTTGCGGCAGGGCGAGCCGGCCTACGTGCCGATCATGGAGGTCGGTGTTGATTACGATGTCAAGTGCGCCTTTTTAGGAAGGCCCATCAAGACCCTCCAGGACGAGGTCGAGTTCTGGTTCCAGGCCGGGTACGACTACGTCCCGATGCAGGCCGGGATCCGCACCCTCTTCTGGCCCGGCTACACCGTCTCGGAGAAGGTGGCCGACCGGGGCCTCGAGACCGGCTACAAGCTCCACCGGCAGGCCAAGACCAAGTACAGCCTCTACCAGGAGGAAGACCGGGATATGGCTTGGGCCGAGGAGGGGAGGGGGGTCATCGCCAGCATGGAGGAGTTTGAACGCTTCCCCTGGCCCGACCCCGACCAGATGGACCTCTCCGCCTTCGAGGAGGTGAAGCCGTACCTCCGGCCCGGGATGAAGGTCATCGCGTACCTGGGCTACATCTTTACCTCGGCCTGGTGGCTGATGGGGATGGAGACCTTCTGCATCGCCCTCTCCGAGCAGCCGGAGCTGATCCGGCGGATCTATGACCGGATCTGGACGATCCAGAGCCGGATGCTCTTCAGGATTTTGAAGTTTGACGTGGTGGGGGCGGTGATCCATGCTGACGACCTGGCGTATTCCGAGGCCCTGATCGTCTCGCCCAAGCACTTCCGGGAGTATGTCTTCCCCTGGTACCGCTGGTGCGGTGCCATCGTCCGGGACAAGGGCCTCCCCTATGTCTACCATTCCGACGGCCGCCTCTACGAGGTCCTGGACGACCTTGTCTGGTGCGGCTTCAATGCCCTCCACCCCATCGAGCCGAAGGCCATGGACATCGTGGAGCTGAAGAAGAAGTACGGGAATCGGCTCTGCTTCATCGGGAATATTGACCTGGGGTACACCTTGACCCGGGGGACGCCTCAGGAGGTGGAGGAGGAGGTCAAGGAACGGATCAGGACTATCGGGCCGGGAGGGGGCTACTGTGTGGCCTCCAGCAATTCGGTGACGGCGTATGTGCCGCTGGAGAACTTCAACGCCATGCGGGAGGCGACCTTCACATACGGCACCTACCCTCTTGCCGTCTAGAAAGGATCAGGGATGGACATTGTTCAACTCCTTCGACAACGGGTGGTCGTTTTTGATGGGCCGTACGGGACCGAACTCCAGCAGAGGGGCCTTCCAGGGGGGGAACCGCCCGAGACCTGGATCCTCCAAAAGCCCGAGGAGGTTATCGCCATCCACGTCTCTTACCTGGAGGCGGGGCCAGATGTCATCCACACCAACACCTTCGGAGCCAATCGGATCCGGTTGAGCCGCTTCGGCCTCGGGGAGCAGGTCCAAGAGATCAACCGGAAGGCCGTCGCCCTGGCCCGAGAGGCCATCCGCCGGACCGGCCGGGCAGAGGTCATCGTCGAAGGGAATATCGGACCGACCGGCGAGCTGCTTGAGCCCTTAGGCGACCTGACCTCCGAGGCCGCCTTGGAAGCCTTCACCGAACAGGCTCAAGCCCTGGCAGAGGCGGGGGCCGATTTCCTTCATGTGAAGACCATGACCAGTCTGGAGGAGGCCCTTCTGGCCCTGAAGGCGGCTTTAGGGACCGGCCTCCCCGTCATCGTCTCCATGGCCTATCACCTCTCCCATAAAGGGGCCTTCACCATGATGGGGGTCGAGGCGGGGAAGGCCGTGGAGACCTTTGAGCGGGAGGGGGCTTCCGCCGTGGGGGCCAACTGCGAGGTGCAGATCCAGGAGATGGTCGAGATCGTCAAGGCGATGCGGGGTAGGACCTCTCTCCCCATCGTCGCCCAGCCGAACGGTGGGAAACCTACTCTCCAAGAGGGAACGATCGTCTATCCGGAGACCCCCGAGAGCTTCACCTCCCATGTCCCTGCCTTGATCGAGGCCGGGGCGAACGCGGTGGGGGCTTGCTGCGGTGCCCGACCGAGCTTCATTCGGATGGTCGTCGAGTCCGTGGGGAAACGATGAAATCCTACGTGATCGCCTGCGAGGTCTTCAAGGACGAGTTCCTCAACTTTCAGGGGCCAGACCTCGAATACCGGTTCCTTCCCCAGGGCTACCACCGGACCCCGGGCAGGATGCCGCCGATCATCCAGGAGGAGATCGACCGGGCCCCCGAGGGGGTGGAGGCGATCATCTTAGGCTACGGCCTGTGTAGCAACGGGGTGGTGGGCCTTCAGGCCAACCATGCCCCGTTGGTCATCCCCAAGGTCCACGACTGCATCGCCATGCTGATGGGCTCCCGAACGATCTATGAAGAGGAAGCGGCCACCTTTCCGGGGACCTATTACCTCACCCGGGGCTGGATCGAGTACGGGAAGACCCCCTACTCCCAGTACAAAGACGAGTATCTCAAGCAATACGACGAGGAGACCGCGACCTGGATCGCCAAGGAGATGATGAAGCACTACCAGCGGGTGGCCCTTATTGATCATGGCCTGTGGGCGATGGACAAATACCGGGCCTTTGCGAAGGAGATGGCCGCTTTCTACGGGATCCTCTACGAGGAGATGAAAGGCTCCCTCGAGTACATCCGGCGCCTCCTCTTTGGCCCCTGGGACCACGACGATTTCATCGTGATCC
>JACQHM010000124.1 GCA_016199025.1 Candidatus Methylomirabilota bacterium
CAGGCTCGTCCACCTGGACGATCCCCCCCCCCGCCTCGAACAAACCCACCACAACATTACGGATCTCCCCACCCAGTGCGAGGCAGGCGGAGTTTCGATCCGGGTAGTAGTCGTTAAAGGACCAGTCCATCATGGTGTAAGGGCCAGTCACCATCCCCTTCACCGGTTTCGCGATCAAGGACTGAGCAAACTTCCACCAGGAGGTCGTGATGGGCCCCGGCCACCCCACCTTCCCGACGATAATCGGCTTCCGGTAGTACCGGTTCCCGTAGGAGCGGACGAACCCACCCAGCTCAAATCCATGAAAGGCCTCGGCGAAGTAGGCCACCATGTCCCCCCGGTACATCTCCCCATCCACCAGGACATCGAGGCCGATCTCCTCCTGGAAGGTCATCCAGAACTCCGTGGCCTTCCGCTCCAGAGCCTCCAGTTCGCTCCGGCTGATCTGTTTCTTGGAGAATTCGGCCCTGGCCCTGACCAGGTAGTCAGGCTTCGGATAGCTTCCCACGGCGGTCGTCGGGAGGAGCGGAAGGTCGAGCCCCAAGCCGTCTAATTTTTCTCGGTTCATGGCGTCCCTCCGTTCAGGAACTCGTCTCGGAGCTCCCTCATGCGGCGGAGCTTTTCCAGGGCCTTCTCCCGGGGGAGATATTCAAGGCCGCAGGAGGGATTGAGATAGGTCATCGATCCCTTCAGTCTCGAAAGGATCTGCTCCAGGATGGGGAAGAGGACATCCTTCGTCTCCAACCTGGTGTTCCGGCCATCGAGGAGGCCAAGTCCCAGGATCTTCTCGGAGCCCAGCTCCGAGATCACCTCTGGAAGGGCTGGGCTGTACGTGAAATCCAAGCCGAGGATCTCCACGGGCAGGGCCTGGAAGGCCTCATAGCAGGGGATGGCATCGCCAAAGTAGGTGTAGAGGGCCAACCGGGCAGAGCCTTTAGCCCTAATGAGGGGCTCCAGGGCCTCCCGGAAGAGATCGAGATCCTCAGGATGTTTCAGGATCGACGGCTCGTCGATCTGGATGAGCGCTGCACCCTCCCCGGCCAGGGTCTTGACCTCTTCACCCAGGGCGGCGGCGAAATCCAGGACCAGCTCAGGAAGATCCCCATACCGGCCTGTGTGGAGGATGGACCATCTCGCCAGGGTATAGGGGCCAGTCAAGACAGGCTTGACCAGCCTGGAGGAAACCCCTTGGGCGAAGCGGAACTCCTCCATCACGAGGACCCCTTTCCGCCTTACCCTGCCAACAATCACGGGTTGTCGAACGTAAAAGTTTGTATCGAAGAACCGGAGGAGGCCGTCGATCTCGACCCCCTCCATTTTCCCCGCCAGGTGTGAGATAGGATCAGACCAGCGGATCTGACCATCGGTGACCAGGTCCAGCCCAGCCTCGATCTGCTCCTGGATCACCTCCTCGGTCACCGAGTCTTGGACCCTCCCGAAGGCCTCCGCCGACAGCTCCCCTCGCTCCCACTTGGCGTAGGCCTGACGCAGACGCTGCCCTTCCTTCCCCTCAGCGATCCTTGGGTAGCTTCCCGTGTTCGCTAGCAACAGTTCCACGTTTCACCCCGTACCAGTTGTCGTCCTCCCCTCGGAGCCGGGAAGGGAAGTTCTGAAAAAACGAGGGCCGCTGGGATGCGGCCGAAGGAACGATGCCGTGAATCAACAGAAAACCTAGTCGCCGATCACCTGGACCGCCAGGGTCCGCTCCCGGGGCCCATCGAGCTCCGCGAAGATGATGCTTTGCCACCGCCCCAGGTCCAGTCTCCCCTCGGAAACGCCGAAGGCGAGGGTCTGGCCCAGAAGGGTGGCTCGCAGATGGGAGGCGGCGTTGTGCCGGTCACAGTCGGAATAGCGAGGATCGTTATGCCGGTACCCATCCTGTTCTTTGACCAGGCGGCTGAGGAGCGTCTTGAGGTCTTCCAAGAGGGCCTCCTGAAACTCGCTGACGAAGAGGGCGACGGTCGTGTGCAGAGAGGTAAGGACGAGGAGCCCGTTAGTGACCTCATGCTTGACAAGCCACGCCTCGATCTCCGGGGTGATATCCAGAAACTCCTGCTTCCCCTTGGTGACCACCGTAATGGCGTCCCGGACGATCCACATCAAGTTCCCTCCTCACATGGGCTGAACACCGTTCGACCTTTCTCCTTCCCGTACCAAGCCATCTGGATGACCTCCACCCTCCCCTCGGTGGAGGCCGGCGAGTTACCCTCGAAGGTTAGGAGGTCCGTGCCCTCCAGAAGGGGTATTATAGCGTCCTCCCCTCGAAACGCCAAAATAAAAAGAGCGTTGAGCTGGAAGGCACGTGCATCCCGCGGAGAGCCCTCCCGATCAGCCTGCAGCTTGCCGCTCGAGATGGAGGCTTCACGGGAGGGGAGGAGCCATGAGCACCAGGATCACCAGGGGATCGGGCCCAGGGTTCCTCAGACCATGCTCCTGTCCCGCCGAGGCCAGGACAGCCTCGCCCCGCCCGAGAATCCGCTCCTCATCTCCTACGCTGAACGAGCCCTCCCCTTCCACAATGTAATAGACCTTGTCGATCCCCTCGTGGACATGAGGCTTCTGGACCTGACCAGGCTTGAGACAGTAAAGATCAACCATGAACCGATCGGTTCTGAAGAGGCTCACCTTTGTGAGCTTCTCCTCAGAGAAACGGATCACCTTGGAGGTATTGATCCAGTTCATCTCTCTAGCTGTTTGCTCTTGAAGGTAAGGTCCTGAGGCGTTGGTCGTGGAGTTAATCCCGGTGGATCTTCTCCAGGGAGATGTCGGGGCGCTGTCTCAAGGCCTCACGAAGGGACATCATGAGCTTCTCCTTTCCGTAGATGAAATCGCTCCGGTCATAAGAGGCCAGCTCGTACTCCTTCCCCATGAAGATGGCATCCTCGGGGCAGGCCTCCTCGCAGTATCCGCAGAAGATGCACCGGAGCATATGGATCTTGTAGACCTTGGCATACCGCTCGCCGTGAGAGCGTCGCTCCTCGGGGGTGTTCTCCGCAGGCTCGATGTAGATGGCATCAGCAGGACAGGCGACAGCGCAGAGCTCACACCCTACGCACCGCTCCATCCCGTCCTCATCGACAACCAGGATATGCCTTCCCCGGTAACGAGGGGCGAGGGGAACTCGCTCTTCAGGGTAGGAGACGGTGACTGGTTTCTTGAAGATATGCTTGAACGTCGTCCAGAGGCCTTGCAAGAGCTCTATGACCACCGCTGTTCCTTTAGGGATAGTCGGGGTATTCCCGCTCCTGGATCTTTCCGGGAGCGGGTGGGGTGAGAAAGAGGCCGAGGGCATCCAGAAGGACCCGCCGCTGGAGCAGGGCATTCCCCGGAGGCCCAAGGGAACGACCTAACGGGAAGTCCCTCGGGGAAAGGGACCGGGGGGGACGCATGAGCTTTGATTCCTCGGGGGAGGCCGTGATGAGGACGGTCGGGATACCACGCATCTCGATCTCCCGCTGGATCGCAACGACCGCGCGATGACACACGGGTCAACCACCTGTCAAGAGGACGAGATCGGCGTCGGAACGCTCGATCAGGTCCGCCACCTTGGGAGCAGTGCCCTCGTAGATCTCCTTCAGGTCCAGGCTCCAGCCGAGCCCGATGTGACGGTCGGCCAGTCCTTTGACAGCCCCATCCTCGGCCAGCTCCCTCAGACGATCGATGGGAAAGACGCAGTTGATGTCAAGATCAGCATCCGAGTGGTCGTAGTGGGCATGGGCGATGGAAAGGTCCTCGGCCCGGGCGTCACCTGGAATGATCCGTAGGTTTGTATCCCCCGCGAGGTCAAAGGGTTCCTGACCCCTGCCGTAGATACCGGCATTGGAGACCAGGGCCACCATCGAGTCTTCCAGCCTTCCCTCGAAAGGGGTAAAGGGGACACATTTGCGCGACATCTTGCTCATCGCCTTCGGTCCGATGGTGGATGTCAGGTGCCGGATGCTGGATGTCGGATGCTAGAACCTTCCAACATCTAACATCGAACATCCCTACTTGAGTTTTCGGAGGACGCCGAGCAACTCCTCGTTATCGGGCTGTTGGCGGAGCTCGTACATCTTGATGTCGCGGATCACCCCTTCCTTATCAATGATAAACACCGACCGCTGGGGGAACCCCTCCTCCCGCAGGACCCCGTACTTCAAGGCCACCTGACCATGGGGCCAGAAGTCGCTCAACAACGGGTAGTTCAGGCCCCCGCACTTTTCGGAGAAGGCGGCCAGGGTGAAACGACTATCGGTGCTAATACCCAGGACCTGGGTATCGTAGTCCGCGAACCGCTGGAGGTCTGCGTTGTACGCGGACAGCTCCGCCTGTCAGACTGGGGTGAAGGCCAGGGGGAAGAAGGCCAGGAGCACATTCTTCTGACCCTTAAAGCTGGAAAGGGGCACATCGTTGCCGTTGTGATCCTTTACGGTGAAATCGGGGGCAGCATCCCCCACCTTGAGCTGGTGGATCATCCTCATGCTTCTTCCCTCCTCTCTGAGAAAGGCCACTCAAAGATCTTTTAAAGGAGAAGGGGAGGTACCTGTTCCTCCAAGCTCATCCTCCCCTCCTCTAGGAAATTCCCAGGCCTTCAAAGGCGTAAGCCGCCCTTCCCAAGGCCTCAAGGTCTCACCACCCATGTCTCCCCAAGGTCACCACTTTCCAGATTACAAGCCGTTTCAAAACCCGTGCCTCGTGTCATTCTGAGCCACGACGCGGCGAAGAATCTCGCTCTTTAGACCCTTCGCCTCGCTCAGGGTGACATCCTGGCAGTTCTGAAATGAGTTCTAGGCACCTAGCGCGAGGATCGGCAGCCTTATCTAACATTGGAAGCAGCGCCGCTCGTTCTTCCAGCAAGGTCAACGAAGTTTAGGCCTAGCGCTTCCGCCGGAGCCAGGGGAGATGGATAAGCCCCTGCCTAGATGGATGCTCCCGAGTGATTTTCTCCTGGAGCTTCATGATGCCGTGGATAAGCTGCTCAGGCCTCGGGGGGCATCCGGGGACGTAGACATCCACAGGGACGATCTCATCCACTCCCTGGACAATGGCGTAATTATTAAAAATGCCGCCGCAGGATGCGCAGGCCCCCATGGCGATGACCCATTTCGGCTCCGGCATCTGATCGTAGATCTGGCGAAGGACCGGGGCCATCTTCCGGCTGACCCTCCCTGCCACAATCATGAGGTCAGCCTGCCTGGGAGAGGCCCGGAAGACCTCGGCGCCGAAGCGGGCTAGGTCGAAGCGGGAGGCACCAGTCGCCATCATCTCAATGGCGCAACAGGCTAGGCCAAAAGTGACGGGCCAGAGGGAGGATCGCCTGGCCCAGTTCACCATCTTCTCCAAGGTGGTCAGGAGAAGCCCCTGCTCCAGCTCCTCCCGCTCCTCCTGGGTCACTTCCCGGTCGAGCTGCTGAAGCTCAGCCACAGTTCATCCTCGATCCGAAACCAACCATAAGGGAAGATCGTCCCGCAGCGCTCACAAAAATAACCCTGGCCCTCGGCGCCGCATCCAAGGCATCTTGCCATCACCCTACTCCGGGGCGTTCCTTGGGGATCCCCCAAAGAAGCCCCGTTTCAAGATCAGCCCTTACGCGGCAACCTTCCCCCCTGAAACGGGGTCAGGGCACACGCCCCATGGGCCAGGCCTTCTTTCACCGTTTCTGACCCTTTAGGCAGAGAAGGACTGGCCGCAGCCGCAGGTCGACTTCGCATTGGGGTTCTTGATGGCAAAACCGGCCCCGTAGAGGCTGTCCGTATAGTCAACCTCGGAGTCGTTCAGGAACAGGTAGCTCTTCTGATCCACCAAGATCTTCACCCCATCGTGCTCGAACACCTTGTCGCCCGGCTTGGCGTTGTCAAAGGCCAGTTGGTACTGGAAGCCGGAGCAGCCGCC
>JACQHM010000131.1 GCA_016199025.1 Candidatus Methylomirabilota bacterium
CGGAAAGAGGCCGTATTCAAAGCGGAGGAGGAAGTTGTCCGTCAGGATCACGGTGCCGATCCCCTCCCGCCGTGCCTCCTCGATGACCTCCTCCAAGGAAAGGGTCCCGGTGGAGAAGGTCGTATGGACATGGAAGGCCCCCTTCTCCTGGAGGAATGCCCCTTCCACGGGCAGAGAGCAAAGGGCAAAAATAAGAGGTAAGAGGTGAAAAGTGAGAGGTAAGAGGGTGAGAAGTGAGAGGGTGGGATGTAGCATTTTACCTTTCACCTTTTACCTTTCACCTTCTCTCAGGAGTTCCTGGTAGAGGGCCTCGATCTTTTGAAGCATCACCTCCACACTGTAACGTCGCGCCCGCTTTTGGGCCGCCTTCCCGAGCCGGGTCCTTTGCGCTGGATCAAGGAGGAGCTTCTCGATTCCTTGGGCAAGCGCCGGGGCACTCTCCGCCTCCACGAGCAGCCCCGCCTCCCCCTCTCCCAGCACCTCCGGGATGCCACAGACCCGTGTGGCCACAATGGGGAGGCCGGCCGCCATCGCCTCCACCAACGCCCTCCCCATTCCTTCATTCAGCGAGGGGTGGACGAAGAGGTCAAAGGTCTGAAAGAGGGCGGGGAGATCATCCCGCCACCCTAAGAAGAGGACCCGATCGGCCAAGCCTTCGCTCTGGGCGTAAGATCGAAACTTGGGGAGGAGCTCTCCCTCCCCCACGAGGGCCCAATAGAGGTCGGGAAAACGGGGCGCGAGGTCTCGAAAGGCCTCGAGGAGGTATCGGTGGCCTTTGATCGGCTCGAGCCGTCCCACCGAGCCTATGAGGCGGGCCGAAGGGGGAAGGCCCAAGGAGGCCTTCATGGCTGATGCAAGGGCGGGTTTGAAACCCGCCCCTACATGTGCCCTTTCAAACCTCTCTACGTCGATCCCGCTTGGGATGCGGACGAACTGCTCTGGCCTCCCAATCTTCCGATCCAGGTGATCCCGGATCTCCCGGTCCGTCAGTCCGATGATCCGATCCGTGAAGGTCGCCGCCCACCGCTCGAGAAGGATGAAGAGGATCGTGAGAGCCCATCCCGCATAGCCCGTAAAGATATGGCCGTGGGGGGTATGGACGATGCGGGGGACCCCGGCAAGCCGGGCCGCAACCCTCCCCAGGATCCCGGCCTTCGACGTATGGGTGTGGACGAGGTCGAACCTCCCCCGCCGGATGAGCCGGTAGATCTTGAAGAGGGCTACCAGGTCCTTGACAGGAGAGGGATTCCGGACCAGCTCGGTGACCTCCACCATCTCCACCTTTCCCTGAAGCTCCAGGGCCAGTTTCGGAAACTCCACTCTCCGGCCAAAGGCCAGGCTCTGGTGGAAGCGGGGGGGAAGGCCGGCCACGGTGAGCAGCGTGTTGGTGGCCGACCCTCCCCGGTCCAGGCGGGTGATCACGTGGAGGATCCGCACGGCCATCCTTCCCCGTAGGGGAGGGCTTTATGCCCTCCCGTGAACGGGCGGGGTCAAACCCCGCCCCTACGAAAACCCTTTAGAAGGATCGCTTCTTAAGCTTCTCCAGATGTTCAAGCTGTTCGAGGTGCTCCTCCCTCTGGAAATCCTTCGGCTCGTAGTACTTGGGCCCATATCGGCCCGTCTTGATCAAGAAGTCCGCCACAATGGCGACCGCGACAAAAACCAGGCCGATGAAGAGGAGGAGGAGCACGAGGGCGGTTCGGCGGCTGATGGGGGGGAGGCCTAAGCGCCTTCGGAGACGCCGTCCAAATCGCCTGATCCGGAGACGCCACCTCAAGGGACCATCTCTTACCCTCTCTCCTTCTGGACGATCTCAAGGAGGAGCAGGGTCATGGCGTAGAGCTGGAGGACCGCCGAGAGCCCCAGGAAGGCCCGAGCCGTGATGCCATAGATAGGAATCATGGTCACGCGGGAGATCCCTCCGATCACGAGGACGACGACCGAAAGCGCCCAGAGGATATAGCTCAAGGTTCGAAGATGCTTCATCTCCCATTCCTCCTTTTGACGAGGGCCATGACATGTCTTCCCTCCCGAAGCCCCACGGCCATCCCCTGGAGCAAACGGCGGGGATAGAGGAGCCAGGAGGGGGTGGACGGAAAGACCTCGGCCAGCACCTCCTGCCGGGGGAAACCGAACTCCAGGAGATAGCCCAGCTTTCCCTTCAGATCGGGGATCGAGAACATGACGAGCACTTCCCCCAGCATCTCCCTCGCCTGTCGGCTGACGACACGGTCAAGGAACATGTGTTCCATCCGGTTGAACCGGGGCAACCGAGCCTGGACCTCCTGGGGGACCTCCACCATCAGGAGCCTTTCCAGCCCAAACAGGGCGTAGGCGAGGGCGCGGAGGGTGCCTGTGGCCTCGGCCCAACCCAGCAGCTCCTCCCATTTCACACATTGTAGGGGAGGGCTTGATGCCCTCCCAAGACGGGCGGGGTGGAACCCCGCCCCTACAAGGAGGCCCAGATCGACAAACCAGATGAGCCTTGAAAACGAGTGCTTGAGGGCGTGGACCACCAGATGGAGGAACTGATGGGGGGGTGAGAGGACCAGGAGGGTCGGGTCTTGAGGATCGAGGGGGGAGGCCTGCTGCCAGAGGATCTCTGGGTCGAATTGACAGGCCAGCCCCCTCCGCCTGATCCGTGCTGCCCCGATCAGATCCGTATGGATGTCGAAGGCGACCGAACCGTTGAGGAAGAAGGTAGAGGCAGGGGAAGAGGGGTGGAAGCCCCGTTTCTTGAGCAGTTCCACCATCGAGGGAAGATCCGGGGGTTTGATCAGAAGGTCCAGATCACTTAAGGGCCGGACGCCTGGGTAGTCATGGTAGACCGTCTTTAGGAGGGCCCCGCCCTTCAGCAGGATGGCCTGAAGCCCACGACGCCGAAGCTCCTCGCGAAGGGCTGAAAGCTCAGCAAAAAAGGCCCCGTTCTGGACAAAGATGCCGTGGAGGGCCTGGGTCAAGGGATCAAGGGGAAGATTGAGAGGATAAGCCCGGGCGAGCTGCTGCAGTTGGAAGGCTAGCAGCCCGCTCATCCCCTCCGCCGCCGCCTTCTCGAAGAGAGATGACCAGTTCAGGGGAAGGCATAGCAAGGCGACGGCCTCTTCATCCTGAGCGGTCCCGAGGAACAGGCGCCCTGCGGTCAGGAGGAGCCGTCTCTCCGGCACTTCAGGCATTTCGACCTCCGGCTCGGGCTTTGAAGTCCTCTGCGGCTCCACCAGGCACCTGGTACTATGGGCATCCGGAAGCGGACCTGCTGACGCAGTTCCCATTTCGGCAACGCTTCACACAACTAGGCGGCCCACACGGGGTACAGTTCGGCTGTCCCGTACAGTTAACCACGCAGGTGGCCGCCTGGGCTGCGGTTGGCGCGATGACCGAACTGACCGCGGGCACCAGGACCGAGAACCCACCTACCAGGGCCAATCGTCGCACGAACTCTCGCCGCGAATAACGCGCCGTCGTCGGGGGGGTCATCCGTTCCTTGAGCAGGTGGGCCTTCCCCAGCCGGTCCAGGGCCAACCAGACCACGGCTTCATCCGCGGGGATGTTCAACTCGTTCTGAAGAAGCGTGGCCATTTCTGCGACGGTTGTTTGGCCGTCGCAGTGCCGCCAGACCAAAGCGGCCGTTTGATTCAGGCAGTGGGCCCGGTGACGCGTGAGGTCATACACCAGGATTTCATCCGGCAATTCTTGCACCATCAGCCCATCATCCCGCGCTTTAGGGAACATCAGC
>JACQHM010000126.1 GCA_016199025.1 Candidatus Methylomirabilota bacterium
CCCCACAATCTGGGAGAGGTTGTGGAGGCCCTGTTAATGCAATTGGAAGATCCGGACGTCCCTTTGGAGCAGCTCCTCGAGATCCTGCCCGGTCCCGATTTTCCCACGGCGGGCTTCATCCACGGGAAGAGCGGGATCGTCGAGGCCTACAAGACCGGCCGGGGCCTCTTGACGTTGCGGGCGAAGGCCTTCGTGGAGAAGGGGAGGGGGGGGAAGGAGGCCATCGTCGTCACTGAGCTTCCCTACCAGGTGAACAAGGCGAAGCTGATCGAGCGGATTGCCGAGCTGGTCCGGGATCGGAAGGTTGAGGGGGTGGCTGACCTCCGGGACGAATCGGACCGGGAAGGCATGCGGATCGTCATCGATTTGAAAAAGGACGAGGCTCCCAGGCCGATCATAAACCAGCTCTACAAGCACACCCCGATGCAGTCCACCTTTGGGGTGATCATGCTGGCCCTGGTCGGCAACCAGCCGAAGGTCCTAACTTTAAATGAGTTATTGCAGCACTTCCTGGATCATCGGAAGGAGATCATCGTTCGGCGGACCCGCTACGAGCTGAAGAGGGCAGAGGAGAAGGCCCATGTCCTGGAGGGGTACCGGATCGCCCTGGACCATCTCGATCAGGTCATCGCCTTGATCAGGGGCTCCCGGTCGGCCGAGGAGGCGAAGGTTGGACTCGTCCAGCGCTTCCATTTAAGCGAGCTCCAGGCCCAGGCCATCCTCGATCTTCGCCTCCAGCGGTTAACCCAGCTCGAACGACAGAAGATCCAGGACGAGTACCAGGAGACGATTGAGAATATCGAGCGGTTCCAGGCGATCCTCCGGAGCGAGGCACTGGTCAGGGGGATCATCAGGGAGGAACTTCTCGCGTTGAAAGAGGCCTACGCCGACCCCAGGCGGACTGCAATCGTGGAGGAGAGCACGGAGATCGAGGTCGAGGATATGCTGGCCGATGAGGAGATGGTCATCACCGTCACCCATGGCGGGTACATTAAACGGACCCCCCTCGATACCTATCGGAGCCAGCGCCGGGGCGGAAAGGGGATGACGGGGATCGTGACGAAGGAGGAGGACTACGTCGAACACCTCTTCGTGGCGACGACCTTAAGCTACATCCTCCTCTTCACCAACCTGGGCAAGGTCCACTGGTTGAAGGTCCACGAGATCCCTCAGCTCGGCCGGGCGGCCAAGGGGAAGGCCCTGGTGAACTTCTTGCAACTGGAACCCGGCGAGAAGATCACGACCATGATCCCGATCCGCCAGTTCGAGGTGGACACGTACCTCCTGATGGCGACCAAGCAGGGGACCGTGAAGAAAACAGAGCTTTCGGCCTTCTCGAATCCAAGGTCTGGCGGGATCATCGCCATCAGCCTGGATGAGGGGGATGAGCTGATCGCCGTCAGCTTGACCAGCGGCCAGGACGAGGTCTTCCTGGGGACAAGGGGCGGGATGGCCATCCGCTTCAAGGAGGAAGAGGTCCGCCCGATGGGCCGGGCCGCCCACGGGGTCGTCGGGATCTCCCTGGAGGAGGGAGATGAGGTCGTCGGGATGGAGGTCGTCTCCGAAGGGGCGGCGATCCTCACCGTGACCGAGAAGGGGTACGGGAAGCGGACACCCCTCGACCAGTACCGCCTCCAGGGTCGGGGTGGCAAGGGGATCATCAACCTCAAGGTGACAGAGAAGACGGGGGCCGTCATCGGATTGATGCAGGTCAGAGCCGAGGACGGGTTCATGATCATCTCCCAGGAGGGGAAGATCGCCCGCCTCCGGGTCGGTGAGGTCAGCGTCTTCGGCCGGGCGACGCAGGGAGTCCGACTCCAGGGCCTTGACCCGGGCGATCGGGTGGCGGCCATCACCCGGGTTGTGAGCGAGGAGGAAGAGGCGGAGGCGGCCTAGTCGGTTGAGTAGGCCAGTCTTACCAAGCCAGGGCGGATCCCACCTTTCCTAGAGAGAGTATCGTGTTAGATCTCAAGTTTGTCCGGGAGAATCTCGACCTGGTCCGGCGGAAGCTGAAGGAGCGGGGCTCCACCTTTGACTTAGCCGAACTGGAGCGCGTGGATGCTGAGTGGCGAAAGCTCCTCATTGAGGTGGAAGAGCTCAAGCACCGGCGAAACGTGGTCTCCGAAGAGGTCGGGCGGCGGAAGCGGGCCGGGGAGGACGCGGAGGCCTTGATCACCGAGATGCGGGAGGTCTCGGCCCGGATCAAAAAGCTGGATGACGAGGTCAAGGCCTATGATGAGCGGCTGAAGGCCCTCCTCCTGGAGCTTCCGAACCTCCCCCATGACTCGGTCCCTGTGGGGAGGGGGAGCGAGGACAACGTCCTCATCCACCGGTGGGGGGAGCCCAGGAGGTTTCCCTTCGAACCGAAGCCCCACTGGGAGCTTGGGGAAACCCTGGGGATTCTCGATCTAGGGCGGGCGGCGAAGCTTTCGGGGGCCCGCTTCGCCCTATTAAAGGGAGCGGGGGCGTTACTGGAGCGGGCCCTCATCAATTTCATGCTGGATCTCCACACCAAAGAGTATGGCTACATTGAGGTCTTCCCCCCGCTTCTAGTCAACGCCGACACCATGCTAGGGACGGGGCAGCTCCCTAAGTTTGGGGAGGAGCTATTTAAGACTTGGGAGGATGAGCTCTACCTGATCCCCACGGCAGAGGTGCCGGTGACGAACCTCCACCGGGGTGAGATCCTCCCGCCGGGGACGTTGCCCTTACATTATGTAGCCTGTACGCCCTGCTTTCGGCGTGAAGCGGGCTCCTATGGGAAGGATGTCCGGGGGATCATGCGCCAGCACCAGTTCAACAAGGTCGAGCTGGTCATGTTCGTCGAGCCGGAGAACTCGGATGAGGCGTTGGAGGACCTCACCCGGCATGCCGCGGAGGTCTTGAAACGGTTGAACCTCCCGTACCAGGTCGTGGCCCTTTGCACGGGGGATCTGGGCTTTGCCGCCACTAAAACCTATGACATTGAGGTCTGGCTGCCGAGCCAGGGGGTGTACCGGGAGATCTCCTCCTGCTCGAACTGTGGGGACTTCCAGGCGAGAAGGGCGGGCATCCGCTTCCGTCGTTCTCCAAAGGCCGGGGCCGAGTACGTCCACACCCTGAACGGCTCGGGCCTGGCCGTCGGCCGGACCTGGATCGCCCTGGTCGAGAATTATCAACAAGAAGATGGCAGCATCCTGATCCCCGAAGTCCTTCGACCGTATATGAACGGGTTGGAGTGGATTACCAAGTCTTAGGTTTGGGGGGAGGCAGGGAGCTTTGCTCCCGTCGGAAGGGGGGCCTGCCCCCCTCCGAGGGGGTGTTAGGGAGGGGTGCCGGAGTGGTTGAAACGGGCCGGTCTTGAAAACCGGAGGCCCTTAGCGGTCCGTGGGTTCGAATCCCACCCCCTCCGCCATTCGGATTGCGGATTGTCGATTTCGGATTTCGGATTGAAACACAGGTGTATGC
>JACQHM010000127.1 GCA_016199025.1 Candidatus Methylomirabilota bacterium
ACCCGGATGGCGTTCTTGATCGCCTTACTCGTGGAGTGGCCGTGGCTGATGATGCACACCCCGTCCACCCCAAGAAGGGGCGCCCCGCCGACCTCCGCAGGGTCCACCCGTTTCTTCAAACGGGCCAGGGCACCCTTCATGAGGAGGTAGCTGGCTTTGGTCTTAAGGTCCCTTGAGAACTCCTGCTGGAGGAGGACTGAGAAGAACTCAGCAACGGCCTCGCTGATCTTCAAGGCCACATTCCCCGTGAAACCGTCGCAGACGATGACGTCCACCCTGTCGTTGAACGCATCCCTGCCTTCGACGTTGCCGATAAAGGCAAGGGACGGCTCTTCTTCCAGGGCCTTGAACGCCTCCTTCGTCAGCTCGTTTCCCTTTGACTCCTCTTCGCCGATGCTCAGGAGCCCCACTTTGGGTTCCGCCTTCCCCAGGATATAACGGGCGTAGATGTTCCCCATAATGGCAAATTGGAGAAGATGCTTGGGTTTACAATCAACGGTAGCCCCGGCGTCGAGGAGGATGGACTTACCCGTCAGGGTCGGGAGGAGCAACGCGATGGCTGGCCGTTCGACACCAGGGAGAGGGCCTAGAACAACCAGGGCCGTGGCCATGACGGCCCCTGTATTGCCGGCGCTGACAAAGGCATCGGCCTCGCCCTTGCGGACGAGTTCAAGCCCCACCCGGATGGAAGAGTGTTTCTTCCGCCGGAGGGCGATGGACGGGGCCTCATCCATGTCCACCGCCTCGGGAGCGTGGTGGATCTTGATCCCCAAAGAAGAGATGTCATAAACCTCCAGGTGCTTCGCGATCCCTGATTCGATCCCTACAAGGGTGATAGAGATCTGGTGCTCCCTGGCGGCGGCCACGGCTCCCTCGACGTTCACGGAGACACCTAGATCGCCGCCCATGGCGTCGAGGGCCACATGGACCTTTCCCTCTCTCGAGCGGCCTTTCCAGGCTGTCATCGTATGCCCGACAAATCCCAGGAGGGACTTAAGTTTCCTCCTGTTTCAACACCTGCCGGCCCCGGTAGTACCCACAAGAAGGGCACACTCGGTGGGGCAGCTTCATCGCGTGACAGCGAGGGCAGGCGATGAGTTTCGGGAATGAAAGGGCGTGGTGGGCACGCCTCTTCCCGGCACGAGAATTGCTGTGTCTTCGCTTCGGTAAAGCCATAACGTCCGTCCTTTAAAGGAGCTTCTTCAAAAGAGCAAGTCTGGGATCGATCTCTTCTTCGTGACAGTTGCAAGAGACCTCGTTCAGGTTCTGGCCACATCGTGGGCAAAGCCCACGACAGTCCTCCCGGCAGAGCGGTTGCCAGGGGAGACTCAGAAGGATATTTTCTACGATCAAACCGAGGACATTGATCTTGTCCCCTTCCAGGAACTCTACGTCTAGCTCGCCCGGGGTAAGCTCCAGGTTCTCATCGAGAGCTCGACTGGGGGGAGTAAGGTAGATCTCGAATGCATCCTCGACTGGCAAGAGGACGGGATCAGAACACCTGCTACAGGACAGGCCCACCACTGTGGAAAAGGTCCCCGAGACCACAACCCCCTTCTCCCTCTTTTCTAGGTGCAGGGAGGCCCTCACCGGGGTCTTGGGTTCCCAAAGGCCCTCCCTTTCAGGGAGGTCACCTTGATAAAGAAGGTCCAGCCCCTCCGCCGGGATTTGAGAAATCTCGACAAACATTGCCCTACTCCGAAGGCTGGCGCATTATACGAGGCTTAGCCCATCTTGTCAAGCGAAATCCCATTTTTCTCCCGATCCTGACCAGGGGAGAGGAACCCTGGGCCCTCTCGGGTTTACCTACATTTGTAAGAAAAAAGCTCCAGAGCGCTGAAGAAGTACGGGATTTCGAACGCCGCAGAGTCGGGCGAATCGGAACCATGAACGGCGTTCTTCTCAATGTCAATAGCCAGATCCCGGCGGATGGTCCCCTCCTCTGCCTGTTTTGGATCGGTGGCCCCCATCAATGTCCTTACCCGCTCGATGGCCCCCTCCCCTTCCAGAACCAACGCGACCGTAGGGGCCGAGGACATGAAGGAGGTGAGACTCCCAAAGAACGGGCGGGAGCGGTGGACCTGGTAGAATCCCTCCGCTTCCTCCTTCGTCATGTGGACCATCTTGATGCCACACACCCTTAACCCCTGTCCCTCGAATCGCTTGATGATCTCGCCGATGTAGCCCTTCTGGACGGCATCCGGCTTCACCAGCACTAATGTTTGCTCCACGGTTCTCCCCCCGGGAGGCGGGTCAAAAGAAAGCCACCGACCTCGCTCCAAGGTGGTGGCTGGATAAAGGAGCCTCGCAGAGGACCCTCGTTTACATGAGGTTCATGGTGTTGGCTATCAACTCTCCCATCTCCGCCGGGCTCCTCGCAACCCGTACTCCAGCCTTCTCGAAGACGTCGATCTTCTCAGCGGCGGTCCCCTTCCCTCCAGAGATGATGGCCCCGGCGTGGCCCATCCGTCGGCCTGGAGGGGCGGTTTGCCCTGCAATGTACACGATGACAGGCTTGGTCATTGTCGCCTTTATGTAAGTTGCTGCCTCCTCCTCGGCCGTCCCCCCGATCTCCCCGATCAAAAGGACCACACGGGTCTCCGGGTCTGCCTCAAAGAGTTCCAGGACCTGGATGAAGCCCGTGCCGAGGATCGGATCCCCTCCAATTCCGACGCAGGTGGACTGACCGATCCCATGGTTGGAGAGCTGCCAGACAGCCTCGTAGGTCAAGGTCCCGCTTCGGGAGACGACCCCCACGGGTCCCCGCTTGTGGATATGACCGGGCATGATTCCCACCTTCGCCTTCCCGGGAGAGATCACCCCCGGACAATTGGGGCCGATTAAACGAGTCTTCCCACCCCTCAGGGATCGAGACACCCTGACCATATCCAAGACCGGGATTCCCTCGGTGATGCAGACCACCAGATCAAGGCCGGCGTCCGACGCCTCCAGGATGGCGTCGGCGGCGAAGGGAGCGGGAACGAAGAGCAAAGAGGTGTTGGCGCCCTCCTTTGCTACCGATTCGGCTACTGTATCGAAGACCGGGACACTATCTTGGGAACCCTTCCCTTTTCCCGGAACGACCCCCGCGACCACCTTGGTCCCATATTCGTTGCAGGCCTTGGCGTGGAAGCTTCCCTCTCTCCCTGTGATTCCCTGAACGACTAGTCGAGTATCCTCGTCCACCAAGATGCTCATCCATGCACCATTCCACGAAAGGCTCGGGCCGCTTCGACGGACCTCCTGGCCCCGTCGGCCATATCGGAGGCCGTGATGAAATTTAACCCTGACTCTTGGAGCATTCTTCTCCCCTGCTCCACGTTGGTCCCCTCCATCCGGATGATGACGGGGACCTTCACATCCAACTTCTTGACCGCCTGGATGATCCCCTCGGCCAGCCGATCACAACGCAGGATCCCTCCGAAGATG
The DNA here is from genome assembly GCA_016199025.1 of Candidatus Methylomirabilota bacterium. Taxonomy (GTDB): domain Bacteria; phylum Methylomirabilota; class Methylomirabilia; order Methylomirabilales; family JACQHM01; genus JACQHM01. The sequence continues at coordinate 3,430 of JACQHM010000127.1, forward strand.
TTGATGAAAACCGCCCGTACTGCCTGATCAGAGATCAAGATCCGAAAGGCATTCTCGATCTGCTCGGCGCTGGCGCCACCTCCCACATCCAAAAAATTGGCTGGCTCTCCCCCGTGGAGCTTGACGATGTCCATGGTGGCCATGGCCAGGCCGGCCCCGTTCACCATGCAGCCCACATCCCCGCCTAGCTTGATGTAATTCAGACCGTATTTCGACGCTTCAACCTCCAGGGACAACTCCTGGTCCGGGTCCCGAAGGGCTTGAAGCTCTGGATGGCGGAAGAGGGCGTTATCGTCAAAAGTGAGCTTAGCATCCAGGGCAAGGAGCCTTCCATCCTCGGTGACCACCAGCGGGTTGATCTCGGCCAAGCTACAGTCCTTGGCCTCGAAGACCTTGTAAAGATTCCTGATCAGCTCCGAGGCGGGCGTGATCAGATGAGCCGGGAGCCTTAAGCCATAGGCCAGCTTCCGTGCATGAAAGGGCTGAAACCCTGACGCAGGGTCCACCCGGACCTTCAAGATCTTTTCAGGAAAGTGGGCGGCTACCTCCTCAATCTCCATCCCGCCGGCTTCACTGGCCATGATGACCGGCAAGGCGGCATGCCGATCGACGACGGTGCCGACATAAAGTTCACTGGCGACGGAAACCCTCTCCTCGACCAAGACTGTATTGACCCGGGCCCCCTCGGGGCTGGTCTGAGGCGTGACCAGGGATCGGCCGAGGAGATCAAAAGCCGCCTGTTCCGCTTCCTTTGGCGAGGCAACCATCCTGACCCCGCCGGCCTTTCCGCGGCCCCCGGCGTGGATCTGGACCTTGACGACAGCCTTCCCGCCGAGACGGAAGGCAAGTTCCTTCGCCTCAGCAGGGGTCCCGGCGATACCACCATTCGGGATGGGAATGCCGTGTTCCCTCAGGATCTTCTTCGCCTGATACTCGTGAATCTTCACGGGTGTTTCAGACCCGGGATGGAGGACCAGCAACGATTAAAGGGTTTGGAACAAGAGGGCCTTCTTGAGTTGAGCAATGGCCTTGGTGACACTAATTCCTCTGGGACAGGCGTCTGTGCAGTTGAAGATGGTCCGACACCGCCAGACCCCCGATCGCTCGTTTAAGACTTGGAGCCGCTCCTTGGCCCCCCTATCCCGGCTATCGAAGAGAAAGCGGTGGGCTGCGACAATGGCCGCCGGTCCGATGTACTCCGAGTTAGCCCAGTACGAAGGGCAGGAGGTGGTACAGGCCCCGCAGAGAATGCACTTGGTCGTATCATCATAGCGAGCCCGATCCTCAGGTGTCTGGAGGCGCTCGGTAAGGGGCGGAGGCTCATCGTTGACGAGGTAAGGCTTGACCGCCCGGTACTTGGCAAAGAAAGGCTCCATGTCCACAACGAGATCCTTTAATACCCGGAAGCCCCGCATCGACTCGACAACGATGGGCGCCTTCAGATCTTTGATTAAGACCTTGCAGGCCAGCCGGTTCCTGCCGTTGATCAGCATGGCATCGGAGCCGCAGATCCCGTGGGCGCAGGAGCAGCGGAGGGCCAATGTGTCATCAATGTACCACTTGATGGAGTGGAGACCGTCTAGGACCCGGTCGGTGGACTCCACCTCCACCTCATACTCACCCCAATAGGGCTGCTTGTCATGCTCAGGGTTGAAACGCTTCACACGGAATTGGACTCGCATGCCTTCCCCTTAGTATTTTCTTTCCTCGGGATGAAACCTGGTAATGACGACGGGCTTATACCGGAACTCGATTCCATTCGGTGTCCGGTAGGCCAAGGTGTGCTTGAGCCAGTTCACATCGTCCCGTTTGGGGTAATCCTCCCTGTAGTGCGCCCCACGGCTCTCGGTCCTGGCCAGGGCTGAAGCCACTGTCACCTCGGCGAGATCTAATAGATACCCAAGCTCCAAGGCTTCCAGGAGGGCGGTGTTGAAGGAATGGCCCTTATCCTGGACTCGGATCTTCCTGGAGCGTTCTCTCAGCTCCTCCAGGTGATCCAGAACCTCCTGAAGTCCTGCTTTCTCCCGGAAGACGGAAGTCTTGTCCATCATCTCTTGTTGCATCATCCTCCTCAGGTCGGCAACAGACTCCCTACCGGTACCCTCAAGGATCCTTGAGACCTCAGATCGGATAGGGGCCTCCGGCTCGAAAGGCAGGGGTAGGAGGTCCGCCTCCCGGACGAAGCGCCAGATGTGCCGCCCAGCTCGTCTCCCAAAGACCAGGATGTCCACGAGAGAGTTGGTCCCTAAACGGTTCGCCCCGTGGACGGAGACACAGGCGCATTCCCCGGCGGCATATAAGCCTGGAAGCGGCGTGTTCTGCTCATCAATGATGACCCGACCATCAACATCGGTGGGGATGCCTCCCATGGCGTAGTGGGCCGTCGGCTGGACAGGAACCAACTCCTTGACAGGATCAATCCCCAAGTAGGTCCGGATAAAGTCACTGATCTCTGGTAGCTTCTTCTCAACCACGTCTCGCCCTAAGTGGGTGAGGTCGAGGTGGACATAGTCCTTGCCACCGATTCCCCTTCCTTCCCGGATCTCGGCGTGGATCGCCCGAGAGACCATGTCCCGAGGGGCAAGGTCAAGAAGGGTCGGGGCGTACCGCTGCATGAACCGTTCACCATCCCGGTTTCTGAGAATTCCCCCTTCCCCTCTTGCCGCCTCAGAGATCAAGATGCCCATCTTGTAAATGCCCGTTGGATGGAACTGGTAGAACTCCATATCCTCCAAGGGGACCCCTCTCCTGAAGGCGATGGCCACGCAGTCGCCGGTCAGGGCGTGGGCGTTGGAAGTGATCTTGAACAGCCGGCCAAAACCGCCCGTCGCGAGAAGGACCGCCTTAGCGTGGAAGATGTGAAGGTCACCTGTGGCCAACTCGAGGGCCACGACCCCCCGACAGCCCCCATCCTCGATCAGGAGATCCAAGACGTGAAACTCGTCGAAGAACCGGACCCCGTTTTTGATGCACTGTTGGTAAAGGGTCTGGAGGATCATGTGGCCCGTCCGATCGGCTGCGTAGCAGGAGCGCTGGACAGGCCCCTCCCCGAAGTTCCTCGTATGTCCCCCGAATCGCCGCTGGGCAAGCCGCCCATCAGGGGTTCGGTCGAAGGGAAGGCCCATGTGCTCCAGCTCGTAGACGGCCTCAATAGCCTCCCGACAGAGGATCTCGACGGTATCCTGATCAGCCAGGTAGTCGCTCCCCTTGACGGTGTCGAACATGTGCCACTCCCACCGATCCTCCTCCATATTTCCGAGGGCAGCGCCGATCCCCCCCTGGGCGGCGCCGGTATGGGAGCGGGTGGGATAGAGCTTGCTCAGGACCGCGACCTCAGCCGTAGCCGAGGCCTCCAGGGCGGCCCGGAGACCTGCTCCTCCCGCACCCACGATGATGGCGTCGTGCCGGTGGTACATCATTCTTCCTCCGTTCTGAAGGGGTTCTATCCTCCGGCAGGGTGGAAGGTGAGGATAACTAGGGACCCGATGGTCAGGAAGATCAGGCCCAAGACGTAGAGGCATGACAACGAGAGGAGCCGCCACCCCCTTGGCCGGACGTAGTCGTCGATGATCGTCCGCGCCCCGTTCAGGCCGTGGAGGAGGGCCAAGATCAGGAGGAGCAGATCGTAGGTCCGCCAGAAGGGAGTCGTATACCTGGAGGCAACGAAGGCGTAGTTGATGGCGTCCACGCTGTTTATGAGGTGCATGATGGTGAGGTGCCCCAGGGCCAGGACAAGGAGGAGGAGGCCGGAGACCCGCATAAAGAACCAGGTATAAAGCTCGAATCCACCTGCCGGCCTTGGCGTCGGCCCGACCTCTCTTTTCATGATCATCGTGTCTCTCCTGCCTTGGCTACAAGAGAGGGCGCAACATGAGATAGGCTGTGGGGAAGAAGATGATGATGAAGACAATAGCCGCAGCGTAAAAGAGCTGGCGATGGAAGCGGGTCGCTTCCTCCCAGAGGTCGATGATGATGATCCGGATCCCGTTCAGGGCATGATAGAGGACCATCCCTGCCAGGATGACCTCCCCGATCCTGAAAAGGGGCAGATGGTAAAGCTTCACCACCTTATTATACACCTCGGGACCCCACCCGATGAGGGACGTGTCAACGATATGAATCAGGAGAAACAAGAAGACTCCTATCCCTGTGACCCGGTGGAGGACCCACGCTAATTGCCCTGCTCCACCTCGATAGTTGATCCACGTCCAGATGCCCCCTCCGGCTTTTTCCATAACCTCTTCCCTCAGCATCCTGCCCCCTCCATCACCGAGCGTAGCGTCTGATCCCTTCCTCGAAGAGGTCTCCGCCGTAAATGTCGTTCACGACGATGGCGGGGAAGTCTTCCACCTCAAACCGAAAGAGGGCCTCAGGTCCGAGGTCGGCGTAGGCTACCACTTCGCTACGCCTGAAGTGCCTTGCGATCAACGCCGATGCCCCCCCAGTTGTCAAGAAATAGATGGATCTATAAACCATCATCGCTTCACGCATTTCCTTAGATCGGGGCCCCCCTTTGCCGATGGTCCCTTTGAGCCCCTTCGCCATCAAGACGGGGGCATACTTATCCATTCTGGTGGCCGTGGTGGGACCGGCGGAGCCAATCACCTGCCCCGGCTTTGGCGGGGTCGGACCCACATAGTAGATCACCTGGCCTGCGAGATCGAAAGGAAGTTTACCACCCTTCTCGATGAGCTCGACCAAGCGCTTGTGGGCCGCATCCCTGGCCCCGTAGAGGATGCCGTCCAGGAGGACCCGGTCTCCCATCCGTAAACGGCTGACGTCCTCATCGGTCAAAGGTGTGGTGAGCCGGATGGCCTCAGCGTCCACGGACCCCCGCCTTTGACTTCGCCCCAGCCTGCTTCAGCTTCTCGCTGAGGCTTTCCATCTCCTGCCGGACCTCCTCCACCTGTTTCTGGAGGGCCTCGTTCTCCGCCTTCAGGGCAGCGAGCTGATCCTTCAACTGCCCGTTCTCCTTTTCCAGGGTGGCAACCTGCCCCTTCAACTGCTCATTCTCCTTCTTCAACCCTTGGCCGCACCCCGCAAGGACGAAGAAGACGAGAAACACTCCTGCCAGCCATCGTCGCATTCTTATTCCTCCTTATGAACGTCAAAGCCAGATCTGTTTGAATCGATGGGAATGACAATCAATGTTCACGGCCACGGGAAGGGAGGCGATATGGCAGGAGTAGGTCTCGAGGTGGACGGCCAAGGCGGTGGTCCTCCCCCCGAGGCCCATCGGGCCGAGTCCGGACTCGTTGATGGCCCGAAGGAGTTCCTCCTCCAAGGAGGCAACGGTTGGTTCAGGATGGTGGCTCCCAAGAGGGCGTCGGAGGAGAGCCTTCTTAGACAAGTACGCGGCCAGCTCGAAGGTGCCGCCGATCCCGACCCCGACGATGATCGGAGGACAGGGATTCCCCCCACCCTCCTTAATCACCTTCATGACGAAGCCTTTCACCCCCTCGATGCCATCGGATGGCTTCAGCATCTTAAGAGCGCTCATGTTCTCGCAGCCGGCTCCCTTCGCCATGACGGTGAGCTTGAAAACCTCTCCAGGCAGAACCTCCACATGGATGCAAGCCGGGGTGTTGTCGCCGGTGTTCTTCCGGAGTAAAGGGTCCCCAACGATGGAATACCGGAGAAAGCCCTCCTGGTAGCCCTGCCGGACCCCTTCGTTGATGGCATCAACAAGGGATCCTCCGACGATCCTGACGTCTTGTCCGAGTTCTACCAAGACCACGGTAAAGCCTGTATCCTGACAGAGGGGAACCTGCTCTGCCCGGGCGATGTCGGCATTCTCAATGAGCTGCTTCAGGATCTCTCGGCCGACGGGGGAGTTCTCTCGCTTCAGGGCCCCCTCCAAAGCCTGAACGACGTCCGCGCCGAGGAAATAGTTGGCCTCCACGCAGAGCTTGGCCACGGCGGCCGTAATCTGGTCACAGTGGATCTCCCTCACCCCTATCCTCGGATGGCTAGATTCCAAGCTTTTCGACCAGCTCCTTCACAGCCTGGGTGGAGCGCCTCAACCCCTCTTCTTCTGGAGGGTCGAGCTTGATTTGGATGATCTCCTCCACCCCCCGTCTCCCAAGCTTCACCGGCACCCCCACGCAGAGCCCCTTGATGCCGTATTCTCCTTCCAGATAGACGCAACACGGGAGGATCTTGTGCTTGTCCTTGAGGATCGCCT
>JACQHM010000125.1 GCA_016199025.1 Candidatus Methylomirabilota bacterium
GGTGAAGACGAAGCGCATAGGGCCTTAGGCTCCTCAGAAATCCCCCCACCCCCCCTTTGGGAAAGGGGGGAAGGGGGGGATTTTCTCCTTTTACCGGGGGACCGGAACCTGACTCAAAAGGCCTTCAATGACCTGGTCCGCCGTCACCCCTTCGATCTCGGCCTCGGGCCGGAGGATCACCCGGTGGCGGAGGACAGGTTTCGCCATTTCCTTGACCTCATCCGGCGTGACGTACCGCTTCCCCCGGATGGCCGCCAGGGCCTTACTGGCGTGTAAGAGGGCCACCGAGGCCCGGGGGCTTCCGCCTAAGACGAGGCTCGGGACACTCCTTGTCCGCCTGATCACCTCCACGATGTACCGGGTGACGCCTTCCTCCACCACGACCTTCTGGACCTCTTGCCGGCACTGGAGGATGGGGCCGGGATCCGCAAGACGCCTCAAACCGAGGCGTCCCAGGTCGTGGGGGTCGAACCCCTGATGATGCCGGGAGACGACCTGCCGCTCCTCCTCGGGATCCGGATACGCGATCAGCACCTTCAGGAGGAACCGGTCGAGTTGGGCCTCGGGGAGCGGGTACGTCCCTTCGTACTCAACGGGATTCTGGGTAGCCAAGACGATGAAGAGGGGGGGCAGGGGATGGGTTGTCCCATCAATGGTCACCTGTCGCTCCTCCATGGCCTCCAAAAGAGCCGCCTGGGTCTTGGGCGGGGTCCTGTTGATCTCGTCGGCCAGGAGGATGTCGGTGAAGACAGGACCAGGTTTGAAGGAGAAGGTCGAGGTAGAGAGGTCGAAGACGTTAGTCCCCAGGATGTCTGAGGGCATCAAGTCGGGGGTAAACTGGATCCGCCGATACCGGGCTCCCAGGACGAAGGCCAACGCCTTGGCGATCAAGGTCTTGGCCGTTCCCGGCACCCCCTCGAGGAGGACGTGGCCCTTGGCCAGCAGACCGATCAGGATCTGGTCAATGACCTCCCCCTGCCCCACGACAGCTTTGGCCATCTCCTCCTTCACCTTCCGGGTCACCTCGCTGACCAGCTCAGTCATGGGTCCCCCTCTCCTTCGAAGCCGGTTTGAGCTTCCTCCTGACCCGCTGGATCCCTCGAGCCAAGGTGAGGAGCTCCCCTTCGGACAAGGCTCCTTTCCTTGCAGTCGTGAAAGACCGGGAGAGGACCCCGAACAGCTCTCCTTGGTCCATCTTGAACAGGGGAGCGGCCCTTTGGGCCAAGGCCGCTCCGTCCGTCGAAGGCGGGACCTGAAGGGCCTTCGCCAGGTCGGTGCGGAGCCTCTGGTGGAGGGCCTCCAGGGCCAGCCCTCCGGCCTTCGCCGCCTGGTAGATCCTGGCCATGGAGTCCACGTATTCCAGGGAGGAGCGCCGCTCCTCTTCTGCCAAGGGGATCGGCCTCCCAAGGCGGGTGCCCTTCGAGAAGATGAAGACGAGAGCGATCAGGAAGCCCTGCAAGGCCACCAAGGGAAAGGTCGTCCGGCCCAAGTAGCTCATCAGTCCTTCCTCCTCGAAATACCCCTGATGATACTCATCGAAGAAGATCCGGCCGCCTGAGCCGTGGGCCCCGGCGATGTTCACCAGGAGGCGCCCATTGTCAGCCTGTCCGATCCCCCGGTTCGAGAGGAGCTCAGGATCAGCGATCAGGATGACCTTGCCCTCCCCCCTCCGGAAGCTTAAGACCAGGCCACTCCTCCCTTGCCCGACGTGGACCGCCATCCCAGGCTGCGCGACGAAACGGTGCTGTCCCCTGGGGGAAAGCACCTCGATCCCCAGCGTGTAAACCGAGGGGATCGCGGGGAGAGCCTCTTCCTGACCCTCCCAGGAGGCGACGGCAACATCGAGGCGCTTCAGAAGGCTCGTCGGACGATCCTCGACGTAGACCACAACGCCTCCACCCTCCACCCAAGTCAGTAGCCGATCGACCTCATCTTGGTTGAGGGGATAGAGGGGGGCAACGGTGAAGAGGAGGCGCCCTTCCCTAGGAAGATCCTGAAAGGGTTTTCGCCAGCGCTCCACCTGAAACCCTAACTCCCTCAAGAACAGATAAGCCGCTTTGACCCCGCCTGGCGTCGGATGGTAGGTGGAGCGGACCGGAAAAAGCTCGTGACGGCCTCCCTCCCTGCCGAAGAGGAAGCTGACGATGAAAAGGAGGATGATCACCATGCTGAAGATCACCCAATCGGTCCTGGGCCTCCTCATGGCACCCTCGCCCCTTTCAGCAGCTCTTGAGAGGAGATCTGAAACGCCTCAAATTCCTGGAGCCCACAGATCTCAAGGCCATACCAGATCCTTTCGAAGGTTGAGGTGAGGCGGGCGAAGAGGGGCTGGAGGTGGGGGGAAAGCTCTTGAAGATGCTCGCGGTTGGTCCTAGCCCTGTTGTAGGTGAGGAGACCCACCTCATCCAGGTGATGGAGGATCGAGTGGTAGAGGAGGCCAACGGCCCTCCGGTACTCCTGAGCCCTGGCCGCCTCAAGGGCTTTCCGGGACAGCTCATGGGATGTCTCGCGCCGCAAAACGGGCGGTGATGCCACCTCCTCACGCCAGATCCGTTGTCGCCGGAGGAAGATCCGGGCGAGGAAGAAGAGGAGCAGGGCGAAGGTCCCAAGGATCAGGGCCGAGGCGAGGAGGCGGCCCAACCGTTGGTCCGTCCCGCTGAAGGACCGATCGAACTTTTCCAGGCGCTTTTGGAGCCAGCGGAGCAGGCGGGCAAGGAGCGGCTCCCCCCCTTCCCCATACCCCTGGAACTCTTTCCTGTTCAAGACCGCCGACAACTTCGCCTTGAGAAGGGTCCGATCGATCCCAGGAGATGATCCCGTCGAGACCAGTTCCTGATTCGTGGCGTTGAGACGGACGAAGAAGGCCCTGGCGGTCTCTTCCTGCCGCACCGGGTCGGCCAAGGCGTCCCTTATCTCCAGGAACCAGCGATGATCGAGCCGAAGGGTCTCTCCCCCCGGCAGGGTGACCGTTTCCTCGGGGGGAAGACGATCGAGCTCTCGCCGAAGGGCCTGGGCCGCGCAGGGCCAGCAGCCGTCCTCCCCCAGGGCCTCGAGACGGGAGAGGGCCTCGATCCTTTCACGGTAGGCCTCCAAGGAGCCCTGCGCCACGACCCCTTGGGCCATAAGGAGGCCGGCCGAGGCTATGAGAGCGAGAGTGAGGGACACCTTCCTTGAAGAAGCGACGTTCATGGGGCTATGGAGTGTGAGGGGGGCGGAAGGGGACCCTGATCTTGCAGCGAGGACAAAAGGCAAGGGCACTGGGGAATCCAAAGCCGCAGCTCGGGCAGGTCTTCTGCCCATAGGGGTTGCCCGCTCCAGGGGTTACACTCACGACCTCCTCCGGAGCAACCTGGGGGCGAGGGACCGGTCCGGGTGGGGGAGCGGCATACCCCAGGTTCCTCGCCATCATCTCCAGGTCGAACCCCTCCCTTCGAATCCGGCTATCGTAGTAGAGGAGGGTAAAGGCGATCATGAAAAAGGGGGAGACCAGCATCTGGATCAATTGGCTCAAGGCATTCTGGGCGACGAAGCTGACACCGGTGCCCCCGATCGTCCCAGGGGTCGGCCTCGGAAGCAGGAAGAAGGTCGGATAATAAAAGACGAGATAGCCGATTCCGAAGAGGACAAAATAGAGGAAGAGGACCAGGTTGGCCTTCCAGAAATACCCCTTCATCAGGTAAAAGCTCCGCCGGAGGGCCTTGATGCCCCTGACATCCTCCAGGACGACAACCTGAGTGGTCAGGAGGTAGCGGAAGATCAGGATGGTCACGAAGATGATGGTGGGGATGAAGACGAAAAGGACTGCAAGGGCAATCTTGAAGAGGTTCGGCCGCCCACCCGCAAAGCCCGTCACCCCGGCGGCCACAAAGGAGAGGATCATCCCGAGGGCGAAGACCCCTACGATGATCAGCGAGGAGAGGAAATAGACCCAGAGGAGGCTCAAGCCACGCTTGGCCACATGGCGATAGGCCTCCAGGATGCTGATCTCTCGGCCCAGGTACCGCTCGGAGACGGAGCGGGAGAGGGCACCCATACTTAAGAAGCCGATCCACACGGTGATCACCAGGAGGGCCAGGAGGACGATCCCGCCGGTCAGGAGGAGGGCAGGATTGGCCAGGAGCCCCGCAGGATCGGCCTGCAAGGGGATGAGGAGTGAGACAAGGGCAACGTTAAAAAGGAAGGCGAGGAGGGAGGCGAGCCCTGTGATCCCGACGAAGTTTGAGAAGTGCTCCTTGTAGAGGCGAAAGGTCCTATCGAGGATATCCCCGATCCCCATCGGCTGGAGGTCGGGTTCGAAGATGGCCATCTCGGTCTCCTTGAAGGTCCCTGCCACCGGCAGTGTCGGCAGACGTTCTAACACGTCGCTCACGTTCTGTCAAGGCCGATTGAAATCCAGTTGATTCCTCTGGAGAGTTCTGCGATAGTAGAGGGCCGATGAGACAGCTCTTTGGAAGACGGACGTGGCTCGAAATCCTTGCTCTGGCCTTCCTCATTCCTGTGCTCGTCTGGGTGCTCAATGGTATGGAGAAGCGACTCATCTTCTATCCTCACAAGACGATCATCGCCACCCCGGCCGATGAGGGGCTGGCCTATGACGACGTGTCCTTCAAGACCTCGGATGGCGTCGTCTTGAACGGCTGGTTCGTGCCGGGGAAGCCGGGGAGCGCGACCCTCCTCTGGTTCCACGGGAACGCCGGGAACATCAGCCACCGGGTGGAGAACATCACGCTCCTCCACAACCTGTTAGGGATCCATGTCTTCATCTTCGACTATCGAGGCTACGGGAGGAGTGAGGGAAAGGTCTCGGAGAAGGGGACCTACCGGGACGCGGAGGCCGCCTATACATACCTCCGCTCCCGAAAGGATCTGGACCCTTCGAAGATCGTCTTCTTCGGCCGTTCCCTGGGGGCGGCCGTCGCTGTAGAGATGGCCCTGAGGGCTCAGTGCGCCGGCCTCATCCTCGAATCCCCCTTCACCTCCATCCGGGAGATCGCCAACCATGTCTTTCCGCTGGTCGGCTTTTTGTTCAGGACGAGGTACGACTCCCTCTCGAAGATCAAACGGATCCGGGTCCCCCTCCTAATCCTGCACGGCGATCAGGACGAGATCGTCCCCTTCTCCATGGGAAGGCGGTTGTTCGAGGCGGCCAACGAGCCGAAGGAGTTTTACCGGATCAAAGGGGCCGACCACAACGATACCTATCTCGTCGGGGGGATCGCGTACTTCGAGGCCCTCGGCCGGTTCATTGAAACAGCCACAGCGGGACCAAGGCCAAACGACCAGTGAGAAGTAAAGGGTGGAGATCCTTGCATATCTCGCTACGACCGCGCCTCCACCAGTTGGACCTTCACCTTGGCCCCCAGTGCGGCGGCGACCTTCGCCAGGGTTCGCAGCGTTGGGTTGGCTTTGCCCGCTTCGAGACGCGAGATATTCGGTGCTGCCGTTCCCACCTTGGCTGCCAACTGCCCCTGGGTCAGGCCTCGCTTCTCCCGGAGACGGAGCACTTGGTCGCCGACGTGGAGTTCCATCAGCTCCTGCTCAAAGATCGTGCGAAACGCCGGGTCTTTGAGCTGTTCCTCCAGATACATGTCCCAGTTTGTTTTCCGTCGCCGCTTGGTCATCGCGCGTCCTCCTCTCCGTCGGAGATAGTCGGCCATGCGTTGGAGGGCGAGGTTGATCTCTTGCGGGGGAAGCTTGGCCGTCCGTTTCGCAAACGCATGCAGGAGGACCCCTACACGAGAGGGAGCGAAGAAGTACAGCACTCGAATCCGCCCCCGGCCGAGCTGGATCCGCAACTCCCGCAGCTTCCCAATGACCTGACTGGAATGTGGAAACCCCAACGTGGGACCGCGTTTGCTCAGAAGCGTGATCACGGCGTTGACCTTCGCTGCCTGCGTCCGTGGGAGACCCCGCAAGAACTCCTCCACCGGTCGGCTGCCCTCCAGGGTCTCGTAGAATTCAATTGGCCAGGCCATCCCACCCCCTTGTGAGCGTATATCATTTACGCTAAGTCGTCAAGAGAGGTCTCGAAGAGAAGTCTCGGAAAGGAAAGACGGATTACATGTAGGCCCACAAGATTATCGAGGTCATGACTCCAGCGGCCGTGGGGGTCATCCCCTGAACCGTTACGAAGTATGTTGGCACATCGCCAATGACCCCAAACCAGCCGCCCCAGAAGAGGAGCTGACAGAGAGCGACCAGCCAGACATCCCTGACCGTGAGGACTCGGCGAATGGCCTCCACCACCCCTATCCGGGCTGCCGAGGCAGGCACCACCAAGGGAGATTCCCGAACGGTGAATAACCAAAGAAGGCCCAATCCAATGGTGAGGATCCCCAGGATGGAAGTCAGGGTTCGCCAGCCCCCTAGTACTACTTTGTTAGGTACGTCAGCAGCTTGGCCCTTCGACGATGGGAGCGTCCCCCACGGTGGCTATCTAGTGCCCGAAAATCAAGCAGTTGCCAAGCACCCGTCCTCTTACCTGTTGCGGAAGGGCGGCACCAACCCCTATGGAAAATCAATAACTTACGGCTAAGTAACAGAGTAGTACTAAGGGCTCGTAGCGCATTAACAGGTCATAATATTCGTGATGCTTGACGAGGAGCAGCATCAAATGCTGCTGCATTACCAACAAAGCGATGAGCCGCCGTTGGTTCTTCTCAGTCTCGGGTAGGGTGTCTAGCACCTTCATGGCCTCATCAAAAGACTTTATCGGAAATAAGGTTTAGGCATATCTACTTCACTCCAGTAACCCCGATATCATGTGGCTAATTGGTGTTCTATACCACCAGATGTTGTAGTTACTGGAGTCAAGTGGATACCCCTAATAAGGTTTTTCACGCAAAAATTCCCAGAAAAACGGGGCGAAAGCGTTATTTCCGATAAAGTCTATTTTCTGCTGTCAGAACAAGTAGGGCCCATGGGATCCACCCATGGGATCCATCCCCTGGGGAGTTCACATATCTCGCCCAGGATCAACTCACCCGCCTGCAGAGGGGCCCTCTTTGTCGGTTTGGTCCTGGGGAGATCAATTCGCCCTTTCAGCAAGATCACACCTGAAAGATTGTTGTATTCGTAAAATACGGGACGGCGTCTTGGTCACAGTCATGCTTAGGACACCTTACAATGACCCGGACGGTGACATTGAGGCTTCCACAGTCAACACCTCTTCTGGTGGAGTAGGTTTATAGTAAAGTTTCTCGAACCCGATCACCCGATTTTCCTTGTCCTTGATCAGGATGATCCCTTCCCCAACCTCTTCGCAGACCTGCTCCGCACTAGGTTCCCCGAAGTAGATCGTCAAAGTCTCGCCAATGCGGTCATGGATGACGGTTATCTTGGCCATACCGGCTCTCCCTCCTTGATCTTATCCGTGAGGTAGGCAGTCACGATAAATCCCTCCTCATTAAGGCTTTTGATGACGGCACAGATCCAGTATTGAACGTAGGGCTTGTAAAAGAGAAAGACCTTCGGGTCTTCTTGACTTTTCCGGATCATCACCGGCTGAGCTAAAGTCTCTTGAACCAGATCCAGCTTTTCCTCTACCTCTGGATGCTTTCTTCGAATCAGAATCCAATAAGACTCGGTTGTCCTAACCCGTATCCCTAATGGCGTGGTGACTTCAAAGAGGGTGTCGTGTGGCACTCTTTACGTACCTCTCGGATGAGCTTCTCCTCGCTCCACGTTTGGAACTTCTACCTGATCGGGGGTTCAAGAACCTTCTAACCGGTTTGGCTATGGTGCCTCCGAGCGAGGCAGTCATCCTCTCAGAAGCCAGGGACTCTTTCTCTCGGTTTCCTCCTGGGGAAATCGATCCGCCCTTTCAGCAAGATCACACCTGAAAGATTGTTGTATTCGTAAAATAGGGGAACTCGAAGGTCGTCATCTCCCCTGCCTCTTTCCCCGGGATCGGGAAGAGGCGGGCCGACAGGGGTTTGCGCAAGGCGGTGGCCAGGGAGGCGACATCCAGGAGGATCGCTTCTAACTCCCGAAGGGTAATCTCCCCAGGCAGAGGGATGGTATCCAAGCCGGTCCCAGAGACCGCTGATAGCGTGAGAAGGTCCATAAGACGGAACGTCCCTTCGCGGTTCCGGGCGGCCAGGCCAGAATCCTCAAGGACCGGGAGCATTAACCCGGAGTAGCCGCAGGCTTTGAGGTTCATCGTTTTCAATACCTGGGTGATGAGGGCCGCGGCCGTGAGCGTCCCGGCCTGTCCAAACCGTCTCCCTGTAAGACCTTCCATGGCATAGGCGATGCTCGTCGCATCACCCGGTGCAGGGGCGGGGGAGAGGTCGATTCCCTTGAAGGCAAAATTGTTGTCGGCCAGCCCTTCGGCGATCATCTGAATGGGCCGGATCTTCTCTTCCATCGCCTCCCGGAGTCGCCCCGTGGCCGTGGGAAGGTCTGGGCCCCCATGGAAGGCTTGGGCGACGATGTCCGCGGCCTGAAGGGCCAGGGTGAAGGCCGGATCCCCCTGATGATAGGCGGCGGGGAAGAAGGGGATGTAGGGCGGACAGTTGGCGAGGGCGGCGAACCGCAGGTTCCCGAAGCCGCCGTCGGTCATGTGGGAGATCTCCTTGATCACCCGGGCCGCCTCCCGCACCGCCCGCCCTTTGATCCCCTCAGCCCCGGTCCCGATGGTGATGCTGGCGAAGAGGCGCTCCGTTTCCTGGATCAGGCGGGGGATCAAGGCCATGAGGGCCAGGTCCCGGTCGGTCTCGTCAGAGGTGGCGGGGCCGATGGAAACGTACTCGATGCCCTCCTTGACACAGAGCTTTTCAAGCTCGAGAGCGAAGCGAAGGATCTCCTCTCCCGAGGCATCGCCCAGGTACTCGGGGAAAGGCTGGGTGGCCAACCGCAGAGTCTGGACCTCGATCCCCTGTTCCTCGAAGGCCTCCTTCGCCTGCCGGGCGAACCGGCCAGCCTGGCGGACCAGCTCTTCGTTCAACGGGGAGGAGAGATTCACGCCGACGGTGATGCTCCTGATCTTCATCGCTCTCCTTAGGATGGCTCACAAAGGGGGCCTGTGGGTGTGCCACTCCGTCGCTGATTCATACGCCTGCCCTGCCAAACCACCACCGTGCGGCCCAGTCCGTTGATGCGCTGAGGCAAATTGTATTTATGATGACGGTGAGTATTTCGGCCTGGGAAGTAACGAGATCGGTTGATCTTCAAGAATGGCCTTGACGTGCTCGGAGGTAGCAAGTGCGGTGATGCCGGCGGCAGTGGTTTCGACGGGTATGGAACCCAGCGCGTCGGGGCTTGTTGCTAACCGTCGTCCGTCAAAACGTTCAAGAATCTTGTCAATATCGATTAAAGCTTGCTCAGCCGATTTGCGAATCACCTCGATCGCCGCCTGACGGTCCTCGCGGGACCGTCGCCGCCCAGGTGCCTTTCCGGCGTCTTTGGTGCGCAGCATGACGATCACGCGAACCTTTTGCCGGGGTCCGAGACGGTCCAGCCGTGCCTTGAACGCAGGGCTGATTTTATCCTTCCGAGGGTCTTCGTTTCCGCGAGTCATGGGATTGCGATGATGGTCAGCCTATGGCCTTGAGGGCCTCGACAGGCTGAATCAGGCCATACCCCCAACGATTGTCGGGCCGATATTGCGCACCTTTCGGGTGCTTTGCTGTTTCCTTCAACGCATTGATTATAGCAGTGACCGGCGCATCGGGCTTGGCTGCCATTAGCAGAGCAGCAACGCCGGCGACATGCGGCGTCGTCATGGAAGTGCCATCCATGTAGGCGTATTCGTACGTCCCGTCAGGCCGTTTCTCAGGCGGGATGCAGGAAAAGATCTGCACGCCGGGGGCAACCACGTCGGGCTTCGTCACCAGTGCATTGGGTTCCTCGCCTGGGAAGACGAGGCTGGCACCGCTGCTGAAGAAGGCGACCTCGAGCTTGCCACGGGACATCTTCTCCACTGCACCGACCGCGAACGCGTTGGGCGCATTGCCAGGCGAACTGCTGTTACCGTGGTTCTCATTGCCAATGGCAACGACCGGCAGGATATCATACTGATCAATAAGGGTGTTGAACACTTCGTCGAAGAGCGGCTCGTAGTAGCTGAAGCCAAGCGACATGTTGATGATGTCCGCCCCTTTTTCCACAGCCCAGGAAATGCCTTCCAAAAGGGTTCGCAGTGTCGCGTCGCCGATGAGGACACCCGCAACGAACAGGTTGGCTTCTGGGGCGACGCCGATAGTGACTCCGTCTGGCGTCTTACCACCGGCAATCGTACCACAGACGTGGGTTCCATGCTGGCCGCTGTCGAAGGTCGGGTTGGCGGTGATCCGCCGGCCGAGTGGGTCAATAACGACAAAATCTTTGACACGGCCCCCGAGCGCGGGATGCTCGCCGTGCACGCCGGTGTCGAGGACAGCGACGTTGATGTGTTCACCCTTGGTTGTCTTCCACAACCTGGGGATATCGAGCTGTTTCAGACCCCACGTCAGGCCATCTTTAATTTCTCGTCTGATCAACTCGGAATAGTTCACCTGCTTGGGTCGGATGAGCTGGATCTTCTGGTTCGGCAGGACGGCGACAACATCCGGCTGCGCGGCGAGCGCCGGGAGTGTTTTGCGTGTGATTTCAACCATGGCCACAGGCAGTGTGCTCGCGCCGATTGCGGAGACGGCGAGCTGCTGCTTGCCCGGGAGGCGCTTGG
The DNA here is from genome assembly GCA_016199025.1 of Candidatus Methylomirabilota bacterium. Classification (GTDB taxonomy): domain Bacteria; phylum Methylomirabilota; class Methylomirabilia; order Methylomirabilales; family JACQHM01; genus JACQHM01. The sequence continues at coordinate 10,667 of JACQHM010000125.1, forward strand.
CGCCGGCCTTCTGGTAACTTTCGAAGAGCTTGGCTTGAATAGGTTCTTGGCCAGCGGCACGCGCTTTCACGTAATCGAGGCGCTTCTTGAGTTCGCGGAGGCGACCACGCACGCGCAGCCCCTCGGTCGTCGGCACTCGATAGATGACGATGGCATCCCGAGCGTTTTGCGCTGGCCGCCATACCAGTTCCCTTCGATCGTCTCCCAGGGGGTATCCGAGCGAGCGGCCCAGACCTGCAAGCGGCGCTGGCGTTCGCCTTTCAAGGGCTTGCGGCCTCGTTTGCCAGGGGGCTGGGGACCCGGCGGGGGGTACAGAGCGGCATCCCAGCGCAAGCGCGAGACCATCACGACCTGGCTTGTGACACAGGCCAGAGCCAGCGACCCGGCGGCAAAGCCGCCATCGACCACTAACCCCAGCAGCCGCTGCGGCAGCCAACGCCGGACCTGCTTGATCATCTGCCGCACCCAATCCACACTGGTCTTGTGCCGCCGTTGGTCGGTCTTCTTTTCTGGCCAACACAGCACGGTCAAAAACGGCAAGGCCCACCCCCGTTTGGCCCAGGGGACGGGGACCAGGAGCATCAGCGAGACCCATTGCAGGCCGAAGCAGGGGATGACGTGCTTTTTCGTGGAGCGTACCGCATCCCGGTAGCAGCCCTTGGCCTTGATCTTGCGGCCGCTACGGCGTTCCACCGTGTCGTCTGCCCCCAGGACGAGGGGGGCCCCCGGGGGGACCAGAAACATGATAAGCAACCTCAACAGAATCTGACTGGCCTGGCGGGCCGACCAGCGAGCCCGGTTCAGCACCCGATGGTAGTTGGTGAAGCGGCGTTCCCGAGCCAGCCCCATCACCCGCAAGGCGGCGGTCACCGTGCGTTTCCCGGAGGCGAGAATCGCCCCAAGGAGCAAGAGTTGAGCATGGGACCAGACCCAGTTCGAAAAGAGTGGCGCAAAGGGGGCCAACAGCAGTAGGATCTCGTCTGGCAGGTGGGACATGGGGTATCCTCCTTGGATAGAGTTCGCTCTGCTAAAGCCACTCTATCGTAGGGGATGCCCCGCCCTCCTGCCAAGTCAAAATGGCCAAAGTCGAGTTCAAAGCAAAAGTCAAATGAGGATGCCGACGGTGATGCTCCTGATCTTCATCGCTTCCCCTGGATGAGGCCGGATTCCCTGATGGCTCACAAAGGGGGCCGACGGGTGTGCCACTCCGTCGCCGATTCATAGACTTGCCCTGCCCTGAAGACAAGGGCTTCCTCAAAAGGACGCCCGATCAGTTGGAGCCCCACAGGGAGACCAGCCGGGCTAAACCCCATGGGGACCGTCAAGGCCGGGAGTCCAAAGGTCGTGAAGGGCAGGTTGAAGACCGGATCCCCTGTCGAGCGTAAGCCCTCGGGAGCGGGAGTAGGGGTCGCAGGAGTCGCCAGGAGGTCAATCTCTTGGAACAGCCCCCGCATCGCCTGGATGGCCACAGCCCGCACCTGTTGAGCCCGAAGATACGACACCCCCGGGACCAGCATCCCGGCCTCGATCAGGGCCTTGAGTTTTGGGCTGTACTCGGCCCCCCTGGCCTTGAACCGATCCAGATGAGCGGCCGCCCCCTCGACGTGCATGATGAGACGCCCGGCCTCGACCCCCGCCTCGAAGCTCTCGGGGAGGGTGACCTCCCGGATCCGCATCCCCAACCCCTCCAGGACCTTCAGGACCTCCTTAAAGGCCGAGGCCACCGACGGATCCGATCGTTCGGGGAAGTACCGGTCGGGGACGCCGACGATGAGCCCTGAAGGGGGAGCATCGAGGGACGCAAGGAGCGTTAATCGAGGAGCGAAGGTAGTGCTGGCATCCAAGGGGTCAGGCCCTGCAATCCCCTCCAGGAGGATCGCTATGTCCCGGACCGTCTTAGCGAAAGGCCCCGGGTGATCCAAGGTCCACGCAAAGGGGAGGATGCCGTAGCGACTCACCCGGCCGTAGGTGGGTTTCAGCCCGACGACCCCGCAATAGGCCGCCGGGCGGATGATGGACCCTGCGGTCTGGGACCCAAAGGCCCCCAGGCACATCTCGGCTGACACGGCGGCGGCAGACCCGCTGCTGGAGCCCCCGGGGGTGTGGTCCAGGTTCCAGGGGTTTCTGGTAGCGGCCGGGTCGAAGTAGGCGAATTCCGTGGTGGTTGTCTTCCCAAGAAGAATCGCCCCGGCCTCTCTCAGACGCTTGACCACAGTGGCGTCGAAGGAAGGGACAAATCCCTTCAAAATCTTAGTGCCGGCCTCTGTCGCAAGACCTGCAGTGTAGAAGATATCCTTGACACCGATCGGGATGCCGTGGAGGGGCCCGAGAGACGTCCCGGCCTGGAGGAGCCGCTCCAGGCGCTCGGCCTCGGCCAGGGTCTCTTCGGGAGTAATCCTCGCCCAAGCCAGGACCTTTGGTTCGACCTTCTCAATCCGGTCTAGGCAGGAGCGGATCAGTTCGACGGGGGAGAGCCGTTTTGCCCGAATGAGGTCCGCAGCTTCGCTTAACGTGAGCTTATAGGGTTCCATCATCGCCCCCCCTCCGAGAGTCCTCTTCCGGGGTTTCCAAGCGGAGCGTGATTGCAGGCTCCGCCAATGGATCCAGGGGCACGGTATAGACCGCTTTGAGGCTTTTGGCCAGGGTGCCCCATGTCTCCGGGGACTCTCCGACACTTTTCTCTTCAACCAGGATTCCCAAGAGCCCGCTCACCCATCGCTTCACGTCTTCCATTGCCTCCTCCTTTCGTCCATTCCTCTTCATCCTTTTCAGCTAACCTTCACGTTCTTTTCCGAATAACGGGGCGAAGCCGCGGCGGAGGGTGTTCTCGGTGATGACGCGGGGCTCCTGGAATAGAGGCCACCCGTCAGGGCATAGGCGGTTCTGTTGGCCAGCGACAGGGCCTCTTCGAAATCCCTGGCCTGGATCACCGCCAGGACCGGGCCGAAGATCTCCTCCTCGGCGATGACGGCATCAGGGGAAACGTCAGCGAAGATAGTGGGCCCGACGAAATAGCCGGTCCCCCCACCATCCCCGTTGAAGAACCTGGGGCATTTTGCCAGAGAGAGAGGCAAAAAGTTCACGCCCTAGCGCCTCTGTGTCCCGCTCGATCTGGTCAATCCTCTGCATCATGGATCATCCTAACCATTGTCAAAGCGGTGATTGCCCGGGAAGGTGGCACTTTTGCTATCTTGGCATAGATCTTGCTCAATTTGCTGCTGAAAGGAGGGTCCTTTGGTGATCAGATGGTTTGCTGGAGAGAACGGCTATAGCGATGCTGAGATCAGGTCGATAATCCGGCGGATCGAAGCCATGCGGACCAGAGAGGAAGCCGCGAAGCCGGTCAAGGCCCCGCGGATCGAGGCCTTGCGGACCAGAGAGGAAGCCGCGAAGCCGGCCCAGAAGCCGGTCAGGGCCAGAAGGCGGCTGAAGAAGGCCGCCTGACGGTCTTCACCTCTCGTCCGGTCTCGCCCCCTCTGATCCCTTGAGCGGCGTCCAGCGATCACACACCATGAACGGCTCGATCCTTCCCTCGACCCTCGTGCAGGAGCCCTCTTGAGGCAGGAAGGCCGTGCAGTTCCCGCACCTCCGCTCCTTTTTTGCCGGCCGATAGTTGACCATCTCCTTCGAGAGTTTCGCCGGCATCTCGAGTCTCCCTTCCCTTCCATCCTCCTTCGAAGGCCTGAAATGCTCGATCCCCTTTTGGACTTATGTTTCCCCCTGCTCTTCCTCGCCTCTCCTCCCGAAGACCCGGTTGATAGGGATACCCTTCCGGCACATCGGGCACTCCGTCGGCGAGTAGGTCGGAAATTCGCGATCCACGAGGGTGAAGAGGGGGTACTTGAACTTGATCTTCTTGCTCCTCCGCCACACCGTCCCGATCCCCACCACCTCCCCGCCCAAGGCGTGGACCAGTTTGATCAAAGCCTTGACGGTCTCGCCGGTCGTCAGAATATCCTCCACGATGAGGACCTTGGCGCCGTGGGTGAAGAGCTGATGGAACTCCCGCCGGAGGACGACGTCGTTGGTCCCGTTGGTCCTCGTCCTCTTCGTCGCGTAAATGAAGTGAGGCCGCGAGGGGTGGGCCTTGGCCACACAGTGACCCAGGATCGAGGCCCCATACCCGGTGGTGAGGACCACGTCCACCTGGACCTTGGCAAAGTGCTTGGCGATGATATCCCCCAGGCCCTCGGTGAAGGCTGGCTCGGTCGTCACCAGGGCCTTCTCCACGTACTCGGAGGTGTGACGGCGGTGGGAGAGAACGAAGTGATCGTTCGCGAGATACGCCCCCGTTCTGAGCAGGATCCCACGGTTGATCCGTTCCAGGGTCTCGGCGTCTATCTCTGTCGTCTGAGGCATAGGCCTTCCCCCCTAGGCAATGAGATCGTGGAGCACGGGCCAGCCGGGGAGGGCCCCGGTCAGGCGGGAGGGCGGAATACGGGGCTATCTTACCAAAATGGAAGGAATTTCACAAGGGCCGTGAGACGTCCTCTGGTCTCTTGACAAAGGTTGACTCCCTTGGCATCCTTTCAGTCATGGAACAGAAAAAAGATAATCCAGACCTGAAGGCAGTCCTCTTAGAGGTCCAACGAGCCACGGGGAGCACCCTTGCCGGCTACCGGGAGGTCACCCTCAAACGGCGCCTGGATCGGAGGCTCCGGGCCAGGGGGGTGGCTTCTTTGGCCGAGTACCGGGCGCTTCTCGCTGAGGATCCTGCCGAGCCCCAGCGGCTCCTGGACGATCTCACGATCACCGTCACTGGTTTCTTCCGTGAGCGGGAGGCCTTCGAAGCCCTCCAACAGACGATCCTCCCTCTCCTGTCACACCGCTCCCCGATCCGGATCTGGTGTGCTGGCTGTGCGACCGGCGAGGAGGCCTACTCGATCGGGATGGTCGTGTTGGAGGAGGCGAGGAAGCGCGGATTCACTTCCTCCATCCTGGCTACCGATCTGAACCGGGCGGCCCTGGCCAAGGCCAAAAGCGGCCTTTACCCGAGACAGGCCGTGACCGGCCTCAAGGAGGAACAGCTCACCCGTTACTTCCTCTTCGATGGGGCCTATCAGGTCAACCAGGCCCTCAAAGGGCTGATCCGCTTCGAGCCCCACGACCTCACCTCGGACCCTCCCCCCAGGGGGATGGATATCATCTTCTGCCGGAACGTCCTGATCTACTACGACGAGCCGACCCAGGTCAAGATCTGCTCCAGCCTCGTTCAGGCCCTCAATCTGGGGGGCTTCCTCTTGCTGGGAAAGGTGGAGCTCCCGAAAGGACCCGCCAGGGAGGATGTCACCCTGGTCGATCCCCAGGCCAAGGCCTACCGGAAGCTTTCGCTGATGCGGGTGGTGGTGATCGGGGCCTCTGCCGGGGGGATCGACGCCCTCACCACCCTCCTAGGCGCCCTCCCCGCCGACATTCCGGCCTCGTTTCTCATCGTCCAGCACCGGTGGCCGACCTTCAGGAGCAACCTCGCCGACCTCCTGGGCCGGGGATGTCCGTTCCGGGTCAAGGAGGCGGTGGAAGGAGATTTCTTGAAACCGGGGGAGGTGCTTCTGGCACCGGCCGATCACCACCTCCTCATCCGGTACACCCGAGCCACCCTGACCCGTTCAGAGCCCATCCGCTTCGTTCGTCCTTCGGCTGACCTCCTGTTCGAATCGGCGGCCCGCTACCACAAGGAGACGGTGATCGGCGTCATCCTCTCGGGGACGGGGAAGGACGGGACGGATGGGGCTAAGGCCATCAAGGCGCAGGGGGGACTTGTCCTCGCCCAGGATCCTGCCACGACCACGTTTCCCGAGATGCCCCTCTCGGCCATCCGGGCTGGCGTTGTCGATCACGTCCTGTCCCTCGAAGGGATCGCCCAGACCCTGGCAGCCCTATGCCGCCCCCTGCCCTGAAGAATGAGAAGGGAAGAGCAAGAGAGAGCGTGAGCCTTGATCACCTTATCGGGGTCGGCCAGGCTTTAAGATGAAGCCCATGGTGCGAAAGCCCTGATCGAAGCCGAAGATTTCAGCGACGCCTGTACGGCGGGCCACGACGAAGCTCGTGCAATCTACAAAAGAGAACTCCTGGTCCTGGTAACGCTTGAAGATCTGCCACGCCTCTTCGTGGAGCTGCGGGGTGATCCATTCCAGGTGAAGCTTTCCCCCCTGGAGGGCCTGTGTCAGGATCGCGTGAAAGCGGATAGCCTTCTCCAGGCCATCATCGTACCGGATCTTGGTATAGGTCTCGACCAGGATGTAATTCGTGGTCAAAAGTTCCCGCTTCGCCTTTGAGAGCTGACGATAATGGGCGGCCGCCTTTGCATGATACTGGTCCCGCTTGACCATCAGGGCCAACCAAGCGCCGGTATCCACAAAGACGACGCTCATCTCCGGCGGGCCTTCCCATAGAGGTACGCGTCGTGGTTCACCGAGGCGTCCCGAGGCCCTTCGGGATCATCGCAGAGCCCGATGAGGGCCAACAAAGGATCTTTTTCCTCATCTTTGCCGCCTGTGTTGGCCAGATACGCGCGGACGGCTCTCCGGATATGCTCCGCCTCGGAGGTCTTAGTTGCCAGGGCCAGTTGTTTCAGCCGTCGATCGCTCTCGGCGTCCAGGTAGATCTGCTTTCGTTTCAAGCTTCTCATCACGTGCGCTCCTCTTGGAGGTAATGTATACATTATCTCGTTGGATGGGCCGAAAGTCAACTGTTTCCTGTCTTACGCGCTCCAGGGAAAGTACCTAGAACTTCACCTGAGTGAGAACTGAATGGCCATAGCTGGCAGAGCTTGGATTGCCCCTATCAGACGCCTGTGCTATAATCCCTACTGCAAAACCCGAAAAGGGAAAGAAGAGCTCAGACTCAGGAGTAAAGGGAGTGATACTGAAGATGAGCACGCTTATCATTGACCTCCCCCCGGAAATCTGCAAGCGCCTGGAAGCGCAAGCCCGCAAAGCTGGGAAGGCCCCCGAGGCCCTTCCCCTGGAGTTCATCGAAGCGGGGCTCAAAGCTCGGGAAGGGGCTCCACCTCCAACGGCACGAGAGCTCTTGCAAGCCTCAGGGCGCGTGCGTCCCCTGAGCCCCGGCCTGCTACGAAAGATCATTCCGGGCGTCACCCTTCAGGAGGTCCGCACGGCGGTCAGCCGGGCCGCCGGTCCTTCCCTCAGTGAGATCATTCTGACCCAACGAGGCCCCAAGCCGTGACGGGCTACTGAGAGGCTACGATGCCGTTCAACTGGCCACGGCGTTGGTCACCTCCGAAGAGTTGATGGCTCAAGGAGTGTCTCCCCTGGTTTTCGTCGCCAGCGACGAGGACCTCCTGACGGCTGCGAAAGCGGAAGGCCTTTCCACAGAGAATCCCGCGCATCACGCCGACCTGGACACCCGACCACCCACTGTGTCTTAAGCCAGAGAGCCACTGCCCTCAAGATTGTGCAGAAGAACTTGAGAGAGCCGCTGCACCCCCGAGGATAGTGGGTGCTACCTCGGGTGCTTACGGGTGAACGTCCCGTCATGGTTTCGCCGTGAGCTGAGCCGAACGGGCATCGCCAGAGAGCCAATGAGGGGCATGTTGATCGCCGGGACGGGGAGCGGGGTGGGGAAGACCACCTTCTCCCTGGGGTTGATGGCCCTCTTCAAACGGAGGGGGTTCTCCGTCCAGGCCTTTAAAGTCGGTCCTGATTTCATCGACCCGGGCCTCCACGCCCTGGTCACGGGAAGGCCCTCCTATAACCTCGATGGCTGGCTTCTCTCCCGGGACTCTGTCGTCAATTCGTTCTTCCGCCATAACCTTGGTGCGGAGTACGCCATCGCCGAGGGGGTCATGGGACTCTTCGATGGCCTCCGGGGAGGGGGGGAGGAGGGGTCTTCAGCCCAAATTGCCAAATGGCTGGCGTTACCGGTCATCCTGGTGGTGGATGTCGGGGGGATGGCCCGCTCCGCCGCAGCCCTGGTGAAGGGGTTCGAGACCTTTGATCCCGGCCTGAAGATCAGCGGGATCGTCTTCAACCGTGTCGGGGGGGAAGGCCATTTCCGCTCGTTGAAGGAGGCCGTGGAAGGCTCCTGCCAGGGGAAGGTCTTGGGGTATCTCCCCTGGGATGAGCGGCTTCATCTTCCAGAGCGTCACCTGGGCCTGATCACCGCCCAGGAAGATCCATTTTCTCCTGGCTACCTCGATCGGCTGGCAGATCTGATCGAAGCCCATGGGGACGTCGAACGTCTATTCCAGGGTGCAACAGATCAAAACCTCGTGGTCTACCACAGTGATTTTGAGGAGAACGCCACCTCCACCCGTTCCCTCCCCCTTCAAGGGGGAGGGGTGGAAGGGGGTGTGAGGATCGGGATCGCCTACGACAAAGCGTTCTGCTTTTACTATCCTGA